>NZ_JBFUIF010000003.1:0-206185 GCF_056402015.1 Allobosea sp. P4_C6 | reverse complement strand
GGTCTGGAGGCCGAATGCCGCCCGTCGGCGAAAGCACCGAGAACACCGAAGAGGACTCCCGATCGAACCGCCGCCCAATCGAACTCATCGACTCGCCGGCCTTCCAGCGATCCCAGATCTCAGCCCGCTGGGCCGCCGAATAGTAGATCCGCCGCCGCTGCTTCATCACCCACGCTCCATCTCCAAAGGAAAAGTAGCGTGTTGCGATTACCGATTGAGACCACCACCCGTTGCGGACGTTTGTCCCCGTCGGTAATTTTTTGGGAAAATGGGCGCTGTGAGAAGAGATCAGCAATCATCCGAATTTGGTGTCTCTTTCTCGGCTTTGCTCAATTTTACATTGGCGCCGCCGGCTCCTTTCTCACTGTCTCCGGCGTTTCTTTCGGCCTGTTTTATGTTCCATGTTTTCTTGCCCATGGCCTCTGGGATAACTCTGGTCGCAGGCGCGTTTTTCGCCTCTAGGCGGCAGCCCTCAAAGGTGGCGAGATGACCGAAAACCCAAAGGCCCTTTGGGATGGCTTCGCTGCCGAGATGAAGGCCTCTCCCGAGGCGCTGCAGCGTCCAGAAGTTCAGAAGCGCCTCGATGCACTCATGGCCCCGGTCTACGAATTGCAGAAACGGTTTGAGCGAGAACACGGCCATCAGCCTTTCGTCTCTCAGGCTCCGTGTCCAATATGCGGCGGGACCGTCACTTATCAGTACCGGGCACCGCTGATCGGCAGCATGAAGTGCGGCACGCCGGAATATGTGGTTTTGAATTTGTAATGCCCTTGCTGTCCGCTCCCGACCGGACGTCCCCGGGTTGCGGTTTCACGGCCTAAAACAATCCTTAGGCTCCGGGCGTTTCGGCGCGCGGCCGCGGACTCGGTGATGAAGCCTCATTGGTAGCAGTGGGCCGATCGGCGCCGACGCTCCCTTTTCATCAGTTATGAACCGCTTCTGGTTAGCGTATCGCYRCAAATTGGGTTGATGCCCYCTGGAGCCGATATGGTCCTGACGCACCGCCAGTTGATCGGAGCGACCGTGTTTTCGGTCATTCTTGCAATTCCGTTCGTGACGTTTGTGTCGTCGATGGTGGTCTTCCCTATACTCGTCTTCGGGGCAATCGGTATCGTCGCGAATTTCGCGCCGCCTCTGCTCCTGTTAGCCGCCTGCTTCAATCGGCTAGGTCTCTCGCTCAGCACCAGGCGCATGCTAGAGCTCTGGCAGTTCTCAGCGATCATTTGGATCGGCTGCGCCTTCGGCCTTGCGCGCTGGGGCGATGTCGCGAGCACAATGGGCGGCCGCAACATCCCTTATCTCAAGGTGTTGTTTGCGCCGTATCTCTATCTGCTCGGACAGCCGATCTCCTGATGACGTGGGGGCACTGCTAAAGCGGCGACCGCGCCGCTACTTGGCATTTGATCTGCCGCGTCGTGGTTTCGCGGCGGCGGGCGTAATGCTGCGGTGAAACCCATTGCCTTGAGATGGATGCAGGTCAGGCGCCTGCTTCCACCCGTTGCGGGCCATTTATCGCCAAGGCCGCCTGCATATTCTTCGCCGAGACGTGCGCGCTGCTATAAGAAGAGGATTGCCGCGATCCAAAGCGTAACGGCGGCGGTCCCCAGAATACCAACGCCTCGTACTAACAAGTTCGCGCTGAAAGCAGCGATGAGAAGCGGCGATGCGAGGACGGCGGTAAAGAACGAGTAGGCCAGCTTGTCTTCCATGTGCGCCTTCCTGAGCTGCCTCTCGGTGCGGTCCGCTCCCGACCCGTTTCAGACATTCCCGCAAGGAGAGCCGCCAAGCAGCCTGCTTGTTTCTGCCGAAACCGTCACGCATCATCGCGTCATGACCAAATACCTCATTTCCTTTCCGAGCGAGGCGATGGTGCTCACGGACGAGCAGCTGGCCGCCGCCGCTGTCGACTCTCGTGCGGTCATCGAGGAGGCCAAGGCGGCGGGCGTCTATGTCTTCGGAGGAGGGATCGCCGAACAGGTCGACCCTGTGCTTGTCTCCGAGGATGGGTCGGCATCCGACGGGACCTATCCGGGCAGCCGCCTCAATGGCGGGTTCACGGTGCTGGAATTGCCGACGCGCGCAGAGGCGGTGAAGTGGGCGGCGAAGCTCGCGCAGGCCTGCCGTTGTTCGCAGGAGCTCCGCGAATTCATGTACGATCCAGCCAGCTAGAACGACGCAACGCGCTCCGGTCGCAGACGCCATTTACCGGCAATCGCCCGACTCGCATCCCCGCGCCGGGGAAGGGATAAGCTGGGAGAAGCGGTCGGAATCCCTCCGCCGCCATCGGAGATCATCGCCCATGGTCAGATGCGCTACCTTTGCTGCGCTGTTTGCGGCTGCCGCGCTGGGGATCGCCCATGACGCCCTCGCGGCCGGTTCGTGTCGTCCGACGCGAGACGGCAAGGACCGGATGGAACTCTCCGGCGGCTGCCCGAGCGGCTATGTCGTCCGCGGTTTCTGCTGCGAATCCGTCCGGTCCATCTCACAGCCCACCGGCGCCAATGCCTGTCCGGCCGGCACCATGCTGAGGCTCGGCGCTTGCGTCCCGCGCCAGTAGGGCCGCCGGTCGCGGCAGTGCCACATCCCGGACATCGGGCCGTCCGGCAGACCTGATGCCTCAGGCGCTCTCCAGCTCCTCGCCTAGCATCAGCCACTCCTCCTCGGCTGCCGTCAGGGCCTCCGCCAGCTCCGCCCGCTGGCGCGAAAGCTGAAGAGCCTTGTCGGGCTCGCGGGAGAAGGCGCCGTTGGCGAGCGCGGCGTCGACCTTCTCGATCAGCCCGGTCAGCTTGGCGATGCGCGCCTCGGCCAGGTTGAGTTTCTGGCGCAGCGGCCCCTGGGCGGCCCGTTTCGTCGCGGCTTCCTTGCGCTCGTCGACCTTGGGCTTGGCCGCGCCTGACTCGGGCGCGGGCTTGCCGCGCCGCTCGGCCTTGGCGCTGTCGAGCACGAAGGAGCGGTAGTCCTCCATGTCGCCGTCGAAGTTCTTCACCGTGCCGCCCGCCACCAGCCAGAGCCGGTCGGCGCAGGATTCGATCAGGAAACGGTCGTGGCTGACGAGGATGACCGCGCCGGGATAGTCGTTGATCGCGTTGACCAGCGCCGTGCGGCTGTCGATGTCGAGATGGTTGGTCGGCTCGTCGAGGATCAGGAGATGCGGGCCGTGGAAGGTGGCGAGCCCGAGCATCAGCCGCGCCTTCTCGCCGCCGGAAAGCAGCTTGACCGGCGTATCGGCCTTGGAGGCGGGGAAGCCGATCTGGGCCGCCTTGGAGCGCACCCGGGCTTCCGGCGCATCCGGCATCAGGTCGCGCACATGCCCGACCGGCGTATCCTCGGGTCGCAGTTCGTCGAGCTGGTGCTGGGCGAAATAGGCCGTCTCCAGCTTGCTCGACTTCTTCATCTCGCCGGAGAGCGGATCGAGTCTGCCGCCGATCAGCTTGCAGAAGGTCGACTTGCCGTTGCCGTTGGAGCCGAGCAGCGCGATCCGGTCGTCTGGCGCCAGCGAGAGGTTGAGCCGGGAGAGCACCTTGCGCTCGCCATAGCCGGCGGCGGCATCCTCCAGCACGATCATCGGCGGCGAGAGCGGCTTCTCCGGTCCGGGGAAGACGAAGGGCTGGACATCGCGGTCGATGATCGCCGCGATCGTCTCCATCTTCTCCAGCCGCTTGACGCGTGATTGCGCCTGGCGCGCCTTGGTGGCCTTGGCCTTGAAGCGGTCGACGAAGGCCTGCAGGTGCTTGCGCTCGGCGTCCTGCTTCTCCTTCGCACGGACGAGCTGCATCTGCTTTTCGGCGCGCTGTTTCTCGAAGGAGGAGTAGCCGCCGCGATAGAGCGTCAGCTTGCCCTGGTCGAGATGCAGGATGTGGTCGACGCTGGTGTCGAGCAGCTCGCGGTCGTGGCTGACCACCAGCACGGTGTGCGGGTAGCGCTCGAGATAATCGTAGAGCCAGAGCGTGCCTTCGAGGTCGAGATAGTTGGTCGGCTCGTCGAGCAGCAGCAGGTCGGGCTCGGAGAACAGCACGGCCGCCAGCGCGACGCGCATGCGCCAGCCGCCCGAGAAGTCCGAGCAGGGGCGCTGCTGCGCCTCCTCGTTGAAGCCGAGGCCGTGCAGCACCATCGCGGCGCGGGCCGGCGCGGAATGCGCGCCGATATCGGCGAGCCGCGTCTCGATCTCGGCGATGCGGTGCGGATCGGTCGCGGTCTCGCTTTCCTTCATCAGCGTCATGCGCTCGGTATCGGCGGCGAGCACGACCTCGATCAGCGATTCCGGCCCGCCCGGCGCTTCCTGCGCCACGCCGCCGATGCGGCGGCCCTTCGGCAGGCTGACCGAGCCGCCCTCGGTGCCGAGCTCGCCGGTGATGATGCGGAACAGCGTCGTCTTGCCGGTGCCGTTGCGACCGACGAGCCCGACGCGCGCTCCGTCGGGGATCGCGGCGCTGGCATGGTCGAGCAGCAGGCGCTCGCCGAGGCGGTAGGTGATGTCGTTGATCGTCAGCATGGCCGGGTCGTTTAGGCGCGAGACGCATGAAAAGGCAATGCAAAGCCGGAACAACCGGCCCGGCGTCACTGTTTGGTCACGATCTCGCCTTGGGACGGCCCGCAGCGGCCATCACCCAAAGGAAACCGGATATGTCGCGATTCGCTGAAGGTCGTTTCCATGTATGTCCGCCTGTCCTATGCCCATCCTCGCCGTGTATCTTTCATGGCTTCCCTGCTTGTCTTCTCCTCGATCATCATCGGCAGTGCCGCTGCCCTCGCCACGATCGTGCCGTTCTCCTGACGTTGCATCCGTTTGCCTTGGGGCAGGTGCTGACGGGCGCCGCAGCGTAGGGCCGCAAGGCCTTGATGCCGCTTGTCGTCTGCCGGGTCAGCAGCTAACGCTGGCGTCATGGCACGCACAGCTTTCTACACCGGCTCGTTCGACCCCGTGACCAATGGCCACGCCGACGTGATCGCAGCCGCCGCCAGCCTCTGCGACAGGCTCGTCCTGGCTATCGGCGTCCACCCCGGCAAGACGCCGCTTCTTTCCGTCGAGCAGCGCGCCGCGTTGCTGCGCGCGGTCGCGACGCCGCTTCTGGCTGCGAAAGGCGCTTCGCTGGAGGTCGTGACCTTCGAAGATCTTGCCGTCGACGCGGCGCGTCGGGCAGGTGCTTCGATCATCATCCGCGGCCTGCGCGACGGCAGCGATCTCGACTACGAGATGCAGATGGCGGGCATGAACGGCACGATGGCGCCGGACATCCAGACCGTCTTCCTGCCGGCCTCGCCGGGCGTGCGCTACATCACTGCGACGCTGGTGCGCCAGATCGCCGCGATGGGGGGCGATGTCTCGCCTTTCGTGCCGGCACCCGTGCTCAGGGCGCTCAAGGAGCGCTTCGCGAAGAGTTGAGGCAAAGGGCCATCCCGGCCTTCGCGAGGCCAGGGACGAAAGGCACAACTTCGCCATCTTCCGCCGCTTTCTGCTGATTTTGGTTTGCATTTTGCCGAGAGCGATGGTGTCTCTCAGGTGAAGCGACTCGTCGTGCGATCTCCCGCGCGGCGCCCTCCGACAGGTTTCCCGATGCGCCTTTCCCGCTACTTCCTGCCCCTCCTGCGCGACACGCCGAAGGAGGCGGAGATCGTCTCGCACCGGCTGATGCTGCGCGCTGGCATGATCCGCCAGGAATCGGCCGGCATCTATGCCTGGCTGCCGCTGGGCCTGCGCGTGCTCGACAAGATCTGCAAGGTCGTGCGCGAGGAGCAGAACCGGTCCGGCGCGATCGAGATCCTGATGCCGACCATCCAGTCGGCCGATCTCTGGCGCGAGAGCGGGCGCTACGATGCCTATGGCAAGGAGATGCTGCGCATCAAGGACCGGCACGACCGCGACATGCTCTACGGCCCGACCAATGAGGAGATGGTCACCGAGATCGTCCGGGCCTACGTCAAATCCTACAAGGACCTGCCGCTCAATCTCTATCACATCCAGTGGAAGTTCCGCGACGAGGTGCGTCCGCGCTTCGGCGTGATGCGCGGCCGCGAGTTCCTGATGAAGGACGCCTATTCCTTCGACCTCGACAAGGACACGGCGCGCCACGCCTATAACCGCATGTTCACGGCCTATCTGCGCACCTTCGCGCGGCTCGGCCTCAAGGCGATCCCGATGAAGGCCGATACCGGCCCGATCGGCGGCGATCTCAGCCACGAGTTCATCGTGCTGGCCTCGACCGGCGAGAGCGAGGTGTTCTGCCACAGCGACTATCTGACCTTCGAGACGCCGGCTGCCGATACCGATTTCGACAGCGTCGCGGGCCTCCAGGGCGTCGTCGACAAGTGGACGAGCCTCTACGCCGCGACGGAAGAGATGCACGACAAGGCCGCCTTCGAGGCGGTTCCGGACGACAAGCGCGTCTCGGCGCGCGGCATCGAGGTCGGCCATATCTTCTATTTCGGCACAAAGTATTCCGAGCCGATGGGCGCGGCGGTGGCCGGGCCGGACGGCCAGCCGGTGCTGCTGCATGGCGGCTCCTACGGCATCGGCCCGAGCCGGCTGGTCGCCGCGCTGATCGAGGCCGGGCATGACGATGCCGGCATCGTCTGGCCCGACGAGATCGCGCCCTTCGACATTGCGGTCATCAACCTCAAGGCTGGCGACGCGGCGACGGACGGCGCCAGCGAGCGGATCTACAAGGACCTGCTCGCCAAGGGCTACGACGCCGTGCTCGACGACACGGATGACCGGCCCGGCGCCAAGTTCGCCACCGCCGACCTGATCGGCGTGCCCTGGCAGATCATCGTCGGCCCGAAGGGGCTGGCCGAGGGCAAGGTCGAGATCAAGCGCCGTGCCGGCGGCGAGCGCGAGCTCGTCTCGCTGGAGGCCGCGCTCGACCGCTTCAAGGGCAGGGCGGCGTGACGGAACGCACCGCCACATCTCTTCCAATGGCCAGAGCCAGCGCATGAATGCCGTTGCAGACAACGCTGCCGTTCCGACCGGCACGAAACCCTTCGCCAGCTTCGAATGGCTGCTCGCCGGCCGCTATCTGCGCACCCGGCGGCGCGAGGGCTTCGTCTCTGTCATCGCCGGCTTCTCCTTCCTCGGCATCCTGCTCGGCGTCGCGACGCTGATCATCGTGATGTCGGTGATGAACGGCTTCCGGAAGGAGCTGCTGGAGAAGATCGTCGGCGTGAACGGCCATATCTTCGCGACGCCCATCGACCGCCCGCTCGACGACTATGACAGCGTCGCGGCGCGGCTGAGCAAGATCCCGGGCGTCAAGCTCGCCATTCCGCTGGTCGAGGGGCAGGCGCTGGCCTCCTCGCAGACCGGCAACAACGGCGTGCTCGTCCGCGGCGTCCGCGAAGCCGACATCAAGGCGATCCCCTTCATCGGCGGCAACATCAAATCCGGCACGCTCGACGGCTTCGACACGACGCCGGGCGTCGCCATCGGCCGGCGCCTCGCCAATGCGCTCGGCATCCAGGCCGGCGACAACATGACCCTGGTCTCGCCGCAGGGCGCCTCGACGCCCTTCGGCACGGCGCCGCGCATCAAGGCCTATCCGGTCAAGGCGATCTTCGAGATCGGCATGACCGAGTTCGACGGCACCTTCGTCTATATGCCGCTCGCCGAGGCGCAAGCCTATTTCAACCGCGACGGCGACGTGAACGTCATCGAGATCTTCGTCGACAACCCCGATCGCACGCAGACCGTGCGCGACGCGATCGAGGCCGATGCGCCGCGCCCGCTCGTGCTCTCGGACTGGCGCCAGCGCAATCGCAGTTTCTTCAATGCGCTGGAAGTCGAGCGCAACGTGATGTTCATCATCCTGACCCTGATCGTGCTGGTCGCGGCGCTGAACATCGTCTCCGGCCTGATCATGCTGGTGAAGGACAAGACGGCCGACATCGCGATCATGCGCACCATGGGCTGCACGCGCGGCACCGTGCTGCGCGTCTTCCTGATCACCGGGGCCGCGATCGGCGTCATCGGCACGCTGGCGGGGCTCGCGCTCGGCGTCGTCTTCGCCAACAATATCAAGTCGATCATGGCGGCGCTGAACTGGATCACCGGCGCCAATCTCTGGGACCCGACCGTGCGCTTCCTCAGCGACATCCCTTCCGTCATCGACTGGCGGGAGGTCACGAGCGTGGTGCTGATGGCGCTGACGCTCTCATTGCTGGCGACGCTCTACCCGGCCTGGAAGGCGGCACGGCTCGACCCCGTCGAAGCGCTGAGGATGGGCTGATGGCACAGGAGATGCCCGCGCTCTTCCTGTCGCAGGTCGAACGCTTCTATCCGCAGACCGATGCGCCGCTCGAAGTGCTGCGCAAGGCCGATTTCGCGCTCTGGCCGGGAGAGGTCGTCGCCCTCGTCGCTCCGAGCGGCACCGGCAAGTCGACGCTGCTGCATGTCGCCGGCCTGCTGGAGAAGCCCGATGCCGGCGAAGTCTTCGTCGGCGGGCTCGCCACGACCAAGCTCGACGATTCCGGGCGCACCCGCCTGCGCCGTACCGAGATCGGCTTCGTCTACCAGTTCCACCACCTCCTGCCCGAGTTCACGGCACTGGAGAACGTTGTCCTGCCGCAGCGCATCCGCGGGTTGTCGCGCCCGGTCGCGGAGGAGAGGGCCTCCGAGCTGCTGACCTTCCTCGGTCTCGGCGAGCGGCTGGATCATCTGCCGGGCGAGCTCTCGGGCGGCGAGCAACAGCGCGTCGCCATCGGCCGCGCCGTCGCCAACGGGCCGCGCCTGCTGCTGGCCGACGAGCCGACGGGCAATCTCGACCCGCAGACGGCGCAGCTCGTCTTCGGCACGCTGATGGCGTTGGCGCGGGCATCGGGGCTCGCTGCGCTGATCGCGACGCACAACCTCGAACTGGCCCGCCAGATGGACCGCCAGGTGACGATCCGCGACGGGCTCGTCGTCGGGTTGGGCTGAGCTGCGGCCTTTGAGGCTGACCGGCGCCGGATGCCGCGTCATCGCCAGACTTGGCGGAGCTATCCGGAAGGGTTCGCGCGATGGTTGGACTGCTTCGCCTCGAAAGCACGACAGGTTTGTCTGCATCTTCGCGCACCGACGGGCTTCTGCTGGACATCGCTCCAGGCTGGCAGGCGCGCACTCCATAGCTGCGGCCACTGGAGCATGCTGATTTTTCGCGGACCACGCTGGTCATCCCGGCTTGACCCGGGATCAATGCCAGAGCCTGTCCGAACGAGGTTCAGGCATGGGGCCCGGATCTCCGCTTCGCTGCGTCCGGGATGACCAGCGCTTCTATGAAGGTAGCATTTCGTTAACTGTTCCAGGCATGCAGCCGGCGCAATTTCCGTATCGGCATTGACGAGAACAAAACATGAACTAATCTGAACCTACCAAGAACGACGGAGGTTCTCATGACTGCAGCGCGTAAGTTCGCCGCCGGCCTGGCCGAAATCGCCTCGCTCGGCGTCTTCCTCGGCATGATCTGGCTCTGGGCTGCGATCTTCTCCGGCCCGCATGTCTGATCGCGGCAGGAGCCATCCACAGCACCGCGAAGGAATCCTCGACGCCGGTCGCGCCGAGGTTTCATAAGGGGAAGGGCGGATCGGCGAGTCGCGCGGCGGCGGCGATAGGAGAACGGCATGGGGCGGGAATCTGGCGAGGCGCGCGTCCTCTTGGACATCGGCTTCGTTCATCTCCATGTCCATTCGAGCTATTCGCTGCTCGAAGGCGCGATGACTGTCGCGACGCTGGCCAAGATGGCGGCCGCCGACGGGCAGCCGGCACTCGCCCTGACCGATACGGACAACCTGTTCGGCGGGCTCGAGTTTTCCGAGAAGCTGGCGGGCTCGGGCCTGCAGCCGATCGCCGGCGTGCAGCTCTCGATCGATTTCGCCGATGAAAGCGAAGGCGGGCGCAGGCCCGTGCAGCAGCAGCGCCTGCCGCATATCGTCCTGCTCGCCATGGACGAGGCCGGCTACGGCAACCTGATGAAGCTCGTCAGCGAGGCCGCCCTGGCCAGCGGCGGAGCCGGCCAGCCCATAACCACGATTGAGCGGCTCTCGGCCTACAACACCGGGCTGATCGCCCTGACCGGCGGCCATGGCGGGCCGGTCGACACCGCCTTGCGAAATGGCCAGCTTCCTGTGGCCACGGCCCGCCTCGCGACCCTGGCCGACATCTATGGCGACCGGCTCTATGTCGAGATCCAGCGCAATGGCCGGGACGGCGAGGAGGCGGTCGAGGCGCATCTCCTGCGGCTGGCCTATGATTCCGACCTGCCGGTTGTCGCGACCAACGAACCCTTCTTCGCCAAGCCGGCCGATTTCGACGCCCATGACGCGTTGCTGGCGGTAGCGGAAGGGCGGCTCGTCTCGGATGGCGAGCGTCGGCGCGTCACGCCGGAGCATTATTTCGCTTCGCGCGCCGAGATGAAGAAGCGCTTCGCCGACCTGCCGGAGGCACTGGCGAGCACGGTCGAGATCGCGATGCGCTGCCATTGGCGCGTCTCGACGCGCAAGCCGATCCTGCCGCGCTTCGGGGAGGAGGGGCGCGACGAGGCCGAGGAGCTGCAGAACCAGGCCCGGACCGGCCTAGCGGCGCGTCTCGCCAAGCACGGCCCGGCCGAGGGCTTCACCGTCGAGGATTACGAGAAGCGGCTCGATTTCGAGCTCTCGATCATCACCCGGATGAAGTTCCCGGGCTACTTCCTGATCGTCTCGGACTTCATCAAATGGGCGAAGAACCAGGACATCCCGGTCGGCCCGGGGCGCGGTTCGGGTGCCGGCTCGCTCGTCGCCTATGCACTGACGATCACCGACGTCGATCCGCTGCGCTTCGGCCTGCTTTTCGAGCGCTTCCTCAATCCCGATCGCGTCTCGATGCCGGACTTCGACATCGACTTCTGCCAGAACCGGCGTGAAGAGGTGATCGACTACGTCAAGCGCCATTATGGCCAGGAGCGCGTCGCGCAGATCATCACCTTCGGCACGCTGCTGGCGCGCGGCGTGCTGCGCGACGTCGGCCGCGTGCTGGAGATGCCCTACGGCCAGGTCGACAAGCTGACCAAGCTCGTGCCGCAGAATCCGGCCAAGCCGATTTCACTGAAGGACGCGATCGAGGGTGAGCCGAAGCTGCAGCAGGCCGCCGAGGAGGAGCCGATCGTCGCGCGCCTGCTCGAAATTGGCCAGAAGCTGGAAGGGCTTCACCGCCATGCTTCGACTCACGCCGCAGGCGTGGTGATCGGCGACCGCCCTCTCGAACAGCTCGTCGCACTCTCGGTCGATCCGCGCACCGGCATGCGCGTCACCCAGTTCAATATGAAATGGGTCGAGCAGGCCGGGCTGGTGAAGTTCGACTTCCTTGGCCTGAAGACGCTGACTACGCTGACCACGGCGGTGAAGCTCATCGGCCAGCGCGATATCCAGATCGACCTCGCGCAACTGCCCTTCGACGATCCGCCGACCTACGCCATGCTGGCGCGCGGCGAGACGGTCGGCGTGTTCCAGGTGGAATCGGTCGGCATGCGCAAGGCGCTGGTCGAGATGAAGGCGGACCGGATCGAGGATCTGATCGCGCTCGTCGCACTCTATCGGCCGGGCCCGATGGACAACATCCCGACCTATTGCCGCCGAAAGCTCGGGCTAGAGGATCCGACGTATCTCCATCCGCAGATGGAGCCCTTCCTGGCGGAGACGCATGGCATCATCGTCTATCAGGAACAGGTGATGCAGGTGGCGCAGGCGCTGTCGGGCTATTCGCTCGGCGAGGCGGACCTGCTGCGCCGCGCCATGGGCAAGAAGATCAAGGCGGAGATGGACGCCCAGCGCGACCGCTTCGTGAAGGGCGCCATCGACGGCGGTATCAAGAAGGATACGGCCTCCGAAATCTTCGATCTGCTGGCGAAGTTCGCCGATTACGGCTTCAACAAGAGCCACGCCGCCGCCTATGCCGTCGTCGCCTTCCAGACCGCCTATCTCAAGGCGAATTACCCGGTCGAGTTCCTCGCCGCGTCGATGACGCTCGACATGGGCAACACCGACAAGCTCTCGGAATTCCGCCGCGATGCCGAACGCCTCGGCATCAAGGTCGAGCGGCCGGCGATCAATCATTCCGGCGTCGAGTTCGACGTCGCGGAGGGCAAGATCTTCTACGCGCTGGGCGCGATCAAGGGCGTCGGCCGGGCGGCGGTGGAGGCCCTCGTCTCGGCCCGCCAGGCGGCCGGCCCGTTCCGCGATCTGGCTGATCTCGCACGCCGCATCGACACCAGGTTGGTCAATCGCCGCACGCTCGAAGCCCTGATCGCGGCGGGCGCGCTCGATGAGCTGGAAGGCGAACGCGCGCGCGCCATCGCGGCGATCGACGGCATGCTGGCCCTCTCCAACCGCACCCGCGACGAGGCGACAGCCGGCCAGTTCGATCTGCTGGGCGGCGGCCTGATCCAGGAAGCCTTCCGCATCCCGGCGGTCGAGCCCTGGGCGCCGGCGGAGAAGCTCAAGCGCGAGCATGAGGCCGTCGGCTTCTTCCTCTCCGGCCATCCGCTCGACGATTACGAGCATGTTCTGAAGCGCCTGCGCGTGCAGCGTTACGCTGATTTCGCTCAGACTGTCCGCGCCAACGGCACGGGCGTCGGCAAGGTCGCGGTCTCCGTCATCGACAAGTCGGAACGGCGGACCAAGTCCGGCTCCAAGATGGGCATCGTCAACCTGTCCGATCCGAGCGGCCAGTTCGAGGCCGTGCTGTTCTCGGAAGGCCTGCAGCGCCATCGCGACCTGCTCGAGCCGGGCAGGGCGCTGGTGCTGCGCCTGTCGGCCGTGCTCGACGGCGAGGAGGTGCGCCCGCGCATCGAGGATGTCGAGGTCCTCGACGATCTCGCTTCCCGCCAGAAGCAGGACCTGCTGATCTATCTGCGCGACGAGAAGGCGGTGCCTTCGATCGCCGAGCGCATTCGTCCGCGCGAGGCCATGCGCGCCGAGGGCAAAGTCTCGATCGTGATGATCCTCGACGACGGGGCGCAGGAGGTCGAGATCGAGTTGCCGGGCAAGTTCCCGGTCAACCAGCAGATCGCCAACGCGGTGCGGGCAGCGCCCGGCGTCGTCAGTGTCGAGATGCGGTAGGCGTCAGGCTTCGCAGCGGGCATGGATGTTGCCTTGCAGGATGCGCGTTGCTGAAGCACGGTAGAGCCGGTGGGAGGCGGGCTATGGCAGGGCGGTTCGAGATCGACAGGCGCGGATTGATCGCAGGAGCGACGATCCTTGCTGCAACGGCTGCTTCGCAGGCCGGCAAGGCACAGGAGAAGCCCGTGATCGACGAGCGCACCGTTCTCATCGTCGTCGATGTCCAGAATGATTTCTGCCCGGGCGGCAGCCTCGCCGTCACGAAGGGTGACGAGGTCGTGCCGGTCATCAACGCGCTGGGCAAGCGCTTCTCCAATATCTTGCTGACGCAGGACTGGCACACCTCCGGCCACGCCTCCTTCGCTTCGAGCCATCCTGGCAAGAAGCCCTTCGAGACCGTCCAGATGCCGTATGGCCCGCAGGTGCTCTGGCCGGATCATTGCGTGCAGGGCACGAAGGGCGCTGAGTTCCGGGCCGATCTCGATCTGCCGCAGGCACAGACCATCATCCGCAAGGGATACCGTCGCGATATCGACAGCTATTCCGGTTTCGTCGAGGCCGACCGCAGGACCCCGACGGGGCTGACCGGCTATCTCCGCGAGCGCGGCATCCTGCGGGCGGTCGTCGTCGGCCTGGCGACAGATTTCTGCGTCAGTTGGACGGCGCAGGATGCGGCGAAGGCCGGCTTCGAGACCTTCGTCGTGGAGGATGCCTGCCGCGCCATCGATCTCGACGGCTCGCTTGCGAGGGCCTGGGCCGAGATGGCCGAGAACGACGTGTCGCGGATCAAGGTGAGCGATCTGCCGGGCTGAGGCGCAAGCTCTTGTCGCGTTCGCAGCGCCTGCTCGACCTCGTCCAGGTGCTGCGCCGGCATCGCCGCCCGGTTTCGGGGCGCAAGCTTGCGGCCGAGACCGGCGTCAGCATCCGCACGCTCTACCGCGACATCGTCACCTTGCAGGGCCAGGGCGCGCCGATCGAAGGCGAGCCGGGGCTCGGCTATGTGCTGAAACCCGGATTCATGCTGCCTCCGCTGATGTTCAGCGAGGAGGAGATCGAGGCGCTGGTGCTGGGCTCGCGCTGGGTGGCGGACCGTGCCGATGGCGCCCTGGCGCTGGCGGCGCGCGATGCCATGGCCAAGATCGTCGCCGTCCTGCCGCCAGACCTGACCGATCGTGTCGAGGACACTGCGCTGATCCTCGGCCCGGGGCAGAGGGCCGTCGATTCCCCCGAGATCGATCTTGCGGCCATCCGCCGGGCCATTCGGGCCGGGCGCAAGGCCACGATCGGCTATGGCGACGGTGAGGGCCGCGCCAGCGCGCGCGTGGTCTGGCCGCTGGCGCTGTCCTTCTTCGACCATGTCCGCGTGCTCGTCGCCTGGTGCGAGCTGAGGCAGGATTTCCGCCATTTCCGAACCGACAGGCTCACGCGGTTCGAGATGCTGGATACCCGCTATCCGCAGCGGCGGCAGGTTCTGCTCAAGGCATGGCGCGAGAAGCAAGGGATCGCGGCGCCGGCGTGATCAACGCTGCCGGAAACTGGCAGTATCTGATTCTATTCTCCCGCCATCTCGAAGCCCTGGGAGACCCGCCATGTTCGATGCCCATTTCATCCTGCTCCATGTCGACAGCCCCGCCGCGAGCGCGCGCTTCTATGCGAATCTGCTCGGCAGCGAGCCGCTTGAGCAGTCGCCGACCTTCGCGATGTTCGCGCTCCCGTCCGGTCTGAGGCTCGGCCTGTGGTCTCGCCACACCGTCGAGCCGGCCGCGACTGCGATCGGCGGCGCGGCCGAGATAGCCATGATGGTACCGAACTCGCAGGCCGTCGACGCAGCCTGCGCCGATTGGCGCAAGCGCGGCATCGCCATTCTGCAGGAACCGACCGACCTGGATTTCGGCCGCACCTTCACGGTGCGCGATCCGGACGGACATAGGCTGCGCGTGTTTCATCCTCTTCCCGAAGAGGGCTGAGGGCGGTGCTGCCGGCGGTTCAGGCCTCGATCGGCCTGAGCTGCGCCTGGACGCGGTCGCGGCCGAGCCGCTTGGCCCGGTAGAGAGCCTCGTCCGCCTCTGCGAGCAACTGGTCGAGGCTGCGCCCACGCAGATCGTTTTCGGCAACGCCGATGCTGAGCGTGGGCGGACCCGGCAGGTTGCCGAATTCGGCGAGCGCATCCTTGAACACGCCGCGAATCCGCTCGGCCACCCGCACGGCCTCGCGCACGCCGACATTGGGGAGGATGATCGCGAACTCGTCGCCGCCTTGCCGGGCGAGGAGGTCGCCGCTGCGCAGCTGCCCTCGCACGGCGTTGGCGAAGACGCGCAGGATCTCGTCGCCGGCTGCGTGGCCATGCGTGTCGTTGAGGGCTTTGAAGTGGTCGATGTCGACGAGGAGAACGGATACCCGCACCTCACCGTGCTGTAGCCCCCGGATCTGCTGATCCACCCATTGCTCGACGCCTGACCGGTTCATCGCTCCGGTCAGCGGATCGCGCCGGGCAAGAGTCGCCAGCATCCGGTTGGAGCGTTCGGCGGCGAGCAGCAGCAGCGCCTGGCCGCGCAGGACGATGAAGGTCACGCCAACCGCCGCGAGCCAGGCATTCGTCCCCGCATCCTTCGGAAACAGCGTGGTGCCGACCTGGTCGAAGGCGGCCAGCACGATCCGCCCGGTGTAGATCACGACCGTCGGGGCAAAGAGGGCGGCGAGCAGCCAGGCCGAGCGCAGCTTTTCCTCTCGCGCCAGGCGGACGGCTTCCCGCACGATGGCGGCATCGCAGAAGGCCATCACGATCGCGACGATCATGACCCGTACCGCGTATCCCTGCTCGCCCGGCGAAAGCGAGAGCAGGATCCAGACTGCGAGCAGGACGATTCCGAAGCCGAACCAGTTCAGTTCGCGCCCGCCGAAATGGCGGATGCCGAAGAGCAGCAGCAGGCAGCCGGCCAGCATCGCCGTGTTGGCGAACTCGATCGAGAGCAGGTCCGGAATCGTGTCGCGGAAAGCGGCGCCGAGCAGGCCGACCCCGATGCACAGGCTGCTGGTGCCCCACCAGACCGGGCTGCGGGTGAAGCGGCCGGTCGCGAAGGTCATCAGCTGCATCACGCCGATGATGAAGCAGGTCAGCGCACCGGTGACGAAGATGGTCCTGAGGTCGAGGGTCAGGCCCATGCCGGTTCGCCCCGGCCGTGCGTCCTGAATTCCTGTGATTCACTCTCCGACAGGCAGGCGCAACGCGGTTGGGGGAGAGCCTGTCGCGCCCCATAGTCGCTGCCGATGTCCTGTCCGGTCTGCATTGTCTCAGGTTGAGGTAGGCGGCCGCAGCAGCTAGTCAGGACGGGGTGGGAGGCGAGCATGGTGGCATGCTTGGGAACATAATAGCCTAAGGATATCCAGTATGATCTTTTATAAGTCGTTGATCGCCGCTTCGGCCGTCGCTGTTTTGGCGTCCGCCGCCCCGTCCCTGGCACAGACGCAGGCCGACCAGCTCAAGGTCGCCTATCAGGCAGCCCGCAATCAGCTCGGCATTCTCGGCTATTGCGCCGATAAGGGGCATATCGATGCCTCCGCCGTGGATGTGCAGAAAAAGATGATGGGCCTCATCCCGACCCCGGCCGACGTCAGCGGCGGCGATGCCGCGGAAGCTGCCGGTCGCAAGGGCACGATTTCGGCCATGGGCATGGAACAGAACATCGAGGTGATCGCCAAGGCGCAGAACGGGACGCCGGCTGCCTACTGCAAGCAGATCGGCGATCTCGTGAAGCAGATGGGCGCCAAGCTGCCGCAGTAAAAGGCGGCCTGCTGCCTGGCTCCCGCAGGGGGCCGAGACGACGACCCGCGCGGCGCTTCGCGCGGGTTTTTCGCGGGTCCGCCCGGCTTTTCTGCGCCGTGCCGGCTTGCAATGCGGCGCCATCCCCTGTAAGGCGCACCCCATCCCACATGGAGCGTACCGCCTCATTTCCGAGGCGTTCCGGTGACGCGGCAGCTCATGCCTTGTTCATTCGCGCTCCAGAGGCTCAACCGGAAGGACTAGAACACGATGGCTCTGCCAGATTTCTCCATGCGCCAGCTCCTCGAGGCCGGTGCCCATTTCGGCCACCAGTCCCATCGCTGGAACCCGAAGATGTCGCCCTACATCTTCGGCGTGCGCAACAACATCCACATCCTCGACCTGTCGCAGTCGGTGCCGATGCTGCATCGCGCCCTGCAGGCCGTGTCGGACACCGTCGCCAAGGGCGGCCGCGTTCTCTTCGTCGGCACCAAGCGCCAGGCGCAGGACGCCATCGCCGACGCCGCCAAGCGTTCGGCCCAGTACTATGTCAACTCCCGCTGGCTCGGCGGCATGCTGACCAACTGGAAGACCATCTCGGCCTCGATCCAGCGCCTGCGCAAGGTCGACGAGCTGCTGAACGGCGGCGGCTCCGGCCTGACCAAGAAGGAGCGCCTGATGCTGTCGCGTGAGCGCGACAAGCTCGAGAAGGCGCTCGGCGGCATCAAGGACATGGGCGGCACGCCGGACATGATCTTCGTGATCGACACCAACAAGGAAGCGCTCGCGATCAAGGAGGCCCAGCGCCTCGGCATCCCGGTCGCCGCCATCGTCGACTCGAACTCGGATCCGGACGGCATCACCTTCCCGGTCCCGGCCAATGACGACGCCGGCCGCGCCATCCAGTTCTACTGCGACCTGATCGCTCGTTCGGCGATCGACGGCATCGGCCGTGCCTCGGGCGACCAGGGCATCGATGTCGGCGCTGCCGAGGCCCCGGTGGTCGAAGAGGTTCTCGAGCCGGTCGCCGCTGCCCCTGAAGGCCAGGTCTTCGAGACGCTGACCGCTCCGCGCGGCGCGCCGGACGATCTGACCAAGCTCTCGGGCATGGGCCCCGACGCGGTGCAGAAGCTGAATGACGGTGGCATCTACCACTTCTGGCAGATCGCCGCGATGTCGCCGGCCGACGTGACCAAGATCGACCATGACCTGAAGCTCGGAGGCAAGCTCGAGCGCGAGGGCTGGGTCGCCCAGGCTCGCGAATTCGCCGACGCGTAACGAGGCCCCACGATTGCGATGCGTCATCGGCGCGTCGCAATCAGCCTCTCGATTTGACGCCGGCTCTAAGAAGTTAAGAGGACGCGCCGACGACCGGAAACGGAGCGTCGGCGTTTCCCCATAAGGCGTCCGGATATTCCGATCCGCGGCCGGCCCCTCGGGCATGCGCCACACCGACAGCAAGGACAAGACAGATGGCAGCGATCACCGCCGCGCTCGTGAAGGAACTCCGCGACAAGACCGGCGCGGGCATGATGGATTGCAAGACCGCGCTTTCCGCCAACGACGGCAACCTCGAGGCCGCCATCGACTGGCTGCGCGCCAAGGGCCTGGCCAAGGCCGCCAAGAAGGCCGGCCGCGTTGCCGCCGAGGGCCTCGTCGCCGTCTCCGTGCAGGGTCATGAGGGCGTCGTCGTCGAGGTGAACTCCGAGACCGACTTCGTCGCGCGCAACCCCGAGTTCCAGGCGCTCGCCAAGAGCATCGCCGATGTCGCGCTCGAGCGTGGCGGCGATGTCGAGGCGCTGCTCGGCCATCACTATCCGGGCGGCGGCACTGTCCAGGACGCCATCGCCAACGCCATCGCCACCATTGGCGAGAACATGACGCTGCGCCGCACGGCCTCGCTCAAGGTCTCCTCGGGCGTGATCGGCTCCTATGTCCATGGCGCGATCGCCGACGGTCTCGGCAAGATCGGCGTCATCGTCGCGCTCGAGACGACCGGCAAGGGCGACGAGCTCGCCGCGCTCGGCCGCCAGCTCGCCATGCATGTCGCGGCGACGAACCCCGTCGCGCTCGACCTCGCCTCGGTTGCTCCGGAGGTTCTGGAGCGCGAGAAGGCGATCCTGGCCGAGAAGAACGCCGGCAAGCCCGCCCATGTGCTCGAGAAGATCACCGAGAGCGGCCTGAAGAGCTACGCCAAGGAATACTGCCTGCTGGAGCAGGCCTATATCCATGACGGCTCGAAGTCGGTCTCGCAGGTCCTCAAGGAGATCGAGGGCAAGGTCGGTGCCCCGGTCAAGCTCACCGGCTTCGCCCGCTTCGCTCTCGGCGAGGGGATCGAGAAGGAAGAGCAGGATTTCGCGGCCGAGGTCGCTGCCGCCGGCGGCACCACGGGCTGACAAGTCCGCTTGTGAATGACAGAAAGGCCGCGCATCGCGCGGCCTTTTTTGTAGGAAGACAGGCCCGTTTCGATTCGAGGCGGACCGCAGCACGGACGGAGAGACATCGATGAGACCCCAACGCGTTCTCGTGAAGCTCTCCGGCGAAGCCCTTGCGGGACCTCAGGGTTCCGGCCTCGACGGCGGCACGCTGACGGCGCTCGCCACCGACATCGCCCATGCCTCGCGCGAGGGTGTCGAGATCGGCATCGTCGTCGGTGGCGGCAATTTCTTCCGCGGTGTGCAGGGACTCAACAAGGGCCTCGACCGGACGACGGCCGATTCGATCGGCATGCTCGGCACGGTGATGAACGCGCTCGCGCTGGAGCATTCCATCGAGGCGGCCGGCGCACCGGCCCGCGCCATGTCGGCGGTGCCGATGCCCTCGCTTTGCGAGAGCTATGCCCGCAAGCGGGCGCTCGACCATCTCAGCAACGGCAAGGTCGTGATCCTCGGCGGCGGTACCGGCAATCCCTATTTCACCACAGATACCGGTGCGGCCCTGCGCGCGGCCGAGCTCGGCTGCAGCCATCTGCTCAAGGCGACGCAGGTCGACGGCGTCTACAGCGCCGATCCGAAGAAGGATCTGAGCGCGACCCGCTACGACACGCTGACCCATGAGGACGCGATCCGGCGCGACCTCAAGGTGATGGACACCGCCGCTTTCGCGCTGGCGCGCGACGCCGGCCTCACCATCGTCGTCTTCTCGATCGCCGAAGCCGGCGCGCTCGCCGCCGTCCTGCGCGGCGAGGGCAGGGCGACCTATGTGACGCCCTGAGGCGCCGCCTCAGTAGGTCTTCCAGATACCGGGCGTCATCAATTCGAGAAGATGCCCGTCCGGATCGCGGAAATAGAGGCTCTTGCCGCCGCGATCCCACTCCATGCGCCCCTCGACGGTGATGCCGAGCGCCTCCAGCTTCGCCTCCCAGGCGTCGAATTCCTCGGCAGCGATGGCGAAGGCGATGTGCAGCGGCCCCTGGCCGTCATGCGGCGGGATGCTGCCATTGGCGGCGCTCTGGGTGTGCAGGGACGCGCCGCGCTGGAACAGCAGCAGGATGCTCGCGCCGCCGACATCATAGGCGAAGAGCGTCCCGGTCTTGAGCACGGGATCGAGGCCGAGCTTGCCTTCGTAGAAATCGCGGGCGCGTTCGAGGTCGTCGACATAGAGCGCGGTCTCGATGATGCGGTTCAGGCGGGGCACGTCATTTCTCCGTGGTTCTCTGTCCGGCTGCGCTGGTTTGCAGCCGTGCGAGCCTCTAGACTGACGTAGCTATCCGGATGCGGTGGACCAGTGTGCCCTGCCGCTTTCGCCGATCAACGGCTCGCATCGGCTGCTTTCCCCTTGCCCAATCCGGGGGAACATGCTGTTCGAGCATGTAATTCTTGACCCTGCGCGGCCCCGCCGCCATGGTCGCGCCGATTTTGGATTATCTGCAAGGTCCTGATTGAAATGGCCCAGACGACGTTCGACCTCGCTGACCTGAAGCGCCGCATGGCCGGCGCGGTGCAGTCCTTCAAGGGTGATCTCGCCTCGCTGCGTTCCGGTCGCGCCTCCGCCAACATGCTCGACCCGATCCATGTCGAAGCCTATGGCGCCCGCACGCCGCTCAGCCAGCTCGCCACGGTCTCCGTGCCCGAGCCACGGCTGCTCAGCGTTCAGGTCTGGGACCGCTCGATGGTCCAGGCCGTCGACAAGGCCGTCCGCGAATCCGATCTGGGTCTCAATCCCCAGACCGAAGGCCAGGTGCTGCGCATCCGCATCCCCGAGCTGAACGAGCAGCGCCGCAAGGAGATGGTCAAGGTCGCGCATAAATATGCCGAGGAGGCCAAGGTCTCTGTGCGCCATGTCCGCCGCGACGGGATCGACGTCGTCAAGAAGCTCGAGAAGGACGGCGACATGACCAAGGACGACGCCGCCCGCAATTCCGATCTGGTCCAGAAGGCGACCGACCAGCACATCGCCGAGATCGACCAGGCGCTCGCGACGAAGGAAAAGGAAATCCTGCACGTCTGATCCATTGCGCGGGATCGTCCCGCGCAATCCTTCCGGCCTAGCCGAGCGAGGCTCGTACACATGTCATCCGGCCAGCGCGAGGCAGATGTGCCCAACCCGTCGCATGTCGCCATCATCATGGACGGCAACGGGCGCTGGGCGCAGATGCGCGGCCTGCCGCGGCAGGAGGGCCATCGCCGCGGCCTCGAGGCGCTGCGGCGCACGGTCCGCAATGCGAGCGATCTCGGCCTTTCCGTCCTGACCCTCTACAGCTTCTCGACCGAGAACTGGCGCCGCCCCTATGCGGAAGTCACCTTCCTGATGGGGCTGCTCAAGCATTTCGTCGAGAAGGACCTCGCCGAGCTCTCCGCCGCCAATGTCCGGGTCCGGATCATCGGCAACCGCGAGGACCTTGCCGCCGATCTGCGCCGCCTGGTCGAGCATGCCGAGACCAGCACCCGCGCCAATACCGGGCTCGTGCTGGTGATCGCCTTCAACTACGGTTCGCGCGACGAGATCGTGCGGGTGGCGCGCCGGCTCGCCGCCGATGCTGCGGCTGGACGTATCGATCCGGCCGCGATCGACGAGGCCCTGATCACGCGGAGCCTCGACACGCATGATCTGCCCGATCCGGAGCTGGTCATCCGTACGTCCGGCGAAACGCGCATCTCCAATTTCCTGCTCTGGCAGGCTGCCTATGCCGAATTCGTCTTCGCGCCGGTGATGTGGCCTGATTTCGACCGCGCCGCCTTCGAGGATGCGCTGGCGCAATACCGGCAGCGCGAGCGCCGCTTCGGCGGCGTGACCGCTCCCGCCGACCGCAGCGTGGGCGTCGCGTGAATGAGCCTGAGCCAACTGCGCCGCGACCGGGCCCGGGCGAACTGAAGCTCCGGGCCGTCTCGGCGCTCGTCCTGGCCGCGCTGGTCCTGCTCGCGACGATCTGGGGCGGCTGGCCGTTCCGGCTGGTCTGGATACTCGTCGCCGGCCTCGTCGCCTATGAATGGCTCGCCATCGTCAGCCGCTCCAACGCCGTCCCGGCCGGCATCGGCGTGGTCGTCGCCGGCCTTGCGCTCGCCTTCTCTCCGGCGAGCCCCGCCGCGCTCGCCGGCGCGGCGGCAGCGGCGGCGCTGCTCGGCGCTGTGGCAACGCCCTTCGTGCGCTCGCGCCTCGCGCTGGAGCTCTGCGGCGTCGCCTATGCGCTCGCCTTCGCGCTCGTCACGCCCGCCTTGCGCGACTTGCCGGGCATCGGCCTGGGACTGATCCTCTGGAGCTTCGCGGTGGTCTGGCTCACGGACATCGCCGCTTATTTCACCGGCCGCAGACTCGGCGGTCCGAAGCTGATGCCGAGCGTCAGCCCCAAGAAGACCTGGTCCGGCGCGATCGGCGGCACGGTGGCTGGAGTGATCGGCGGCTATCTGGTCTGGCGGTTCGTGCCTGCATTCCACGGGCTGACCACTGTTGGACCGGTCATCGCGGCATCGCTCGCCGGCTCGATCGTCAGCCAAGCGGGCGATCTGTTCGAATCCGCCCTGAAGCGCCGCTTCGACACCAAGGATTCGAGCAAGCTCATCCCCGGGCATGGCGGCTTCCTCGACCGTCTCGACGGCTACTGGGCCATTCTCGTTCTGTCCGGGCTTGTCCTTTTCGCGATCCACCTCGACATCTGATCCGATGCCGCTTCGTATTGTCACTCTTCTGGGAGCGACCGGCTCCGTCGGACGCTCGGTCCGCGACATCGTCTCCGAGAATCCGGAACGGCTGGCCATCCGGACTGTCGTCGGCGGCCGGGACGCATTGGCACTGGCACGGGTCGCGATCGAAACGGGGGCGTCCTTCGCTGCCCTGGCGGATGAGGCCGGCGGCCCGGCTTTGCGGGAGGCGCTGGCTGGTACCGGCATCGGCTGCGGGGCAGGGCGCTCGGCTGTGTTGGAGGCGGTGGCCTGCCCCGCCGATATCGTCGTCAGCGCGATCTCCGGGGCAGCGGGGCTGGAGGCGACCTTTGCCGCGCTTTCTCCGGGGCGAACGATCGCGCTCGCCAACAAGGAAAGCCTGGTCTGCGCCGGCGCGGCCGTCATGGCCCGGGCCGCCGAAGTCGGAGCGCGCCTGCTGCCGCTCGATTCCGAGCACAACGCGCTGTTCCAGGTCCTGGGCGCCGAGCCGCTCTCGGCGATCCGCAGCATGACCCTGACGGCTTCCGGTGGTCCGTTCCGGACCTGGAGCGCGGAGCGCATTGCCGCAGCCGTCCCGGAGCAGGCGCTGAAGCACCCGAACTATGCGATGGGCGCCAAGATCAGCGTCGATTCCGCCAGCATGATGAACAAGGGGCTCGAGTTGATCGAGGCCCGTTTCCTCTTCGGGCTGCAGGCCGATCAGCTCGGCGTCCTCGTCCATCCACAGCAGATCGTCCACGGGCTGGTCACCTTCCGCGACGGCTCGGTCAGCGCCGGCATGGCGGTGCCGGACATGCGGGTGGCGGCGGCTCATTGCCTCGGCATCGATGGCCGGCTCGATGCGCCGCCGGCCCGTTTCCTCGATCTCGCTGCTTCGGCGCCGCTGAGCTTCGAGCATTCAGACCTCGAGCGCTTCCCGGCACTCGGCCTGGCGATGGCGGCACTGCGCGAGGGTGGCGCGATGCCCGCCATCCTCAACGCCGCCAATGAAGTGGCCGTGGCGGCTTTCCTCGCCGGCCGCCTTCGCTTCGCGGGCATCCCTGCGCTCGTGGAGGCGGTGTGTACTGCTGCTCCCGACGGAGGACAGGCGCCGCAAGACATCGCATCTGCTCTCGCCGTTGACCACGATTCCAGACGACGGGCCGCCTCGCTCTTGTCGCAAGCGCCGTTCACTGTCACCTAAGGACGAGGATCGGGAGAGTTCGATGGAATTTGCGGCGTCACTCTGGAATGCCGGGTATTTTGCGCTCAGCTATCTGCTGCCGTTCCTGTTCGTTCTCACCCTTGTCGTCTTCGTCCACGAACTCGGCCATTTTCTCGTCGGTCGCTGGTGCGGCGTCGATGTCCAGACCTTCTCGATCGGCTTCGGCCGGGAACTGTTCGGTTTCAACGACCGGCACGGGACGCGCTGGCGCTTCGCGCTGATCCCGCTCGGCGGCTACGTCAAATTTTCGGGCGATGCGGATGCCGCCAGCTCTCCCGACGATACCGCCGTTCGGCGGATGAGCCCGGAAGAGCGGTCCCGCTCCCTGCCGGCCCAATCGATCGGCGAACGCGCGGCCATCGTCGCTGCCGGCCCGATCGCGAATTTCCTGCTGGCGATCCTGATCTTCGCCGGTACGGCCTTCTTCTTCGGCAARCAAATGCTGATTCCGCGCGTCGACAGCGTGGTGGCCGGCAGCGTGGCGGAGAGCGCCGGACTCAAGGCCGGGGACATCGTCGTCGCGATCGACGGAAGGAAGGTCGACAGCTTTACCGAAATGCAGCGTCTCATTTCCACCCGGCCCGAAGAGCGCCTGACCGTCACGGTCGATCGCAGCGGCAGCATGGTGGACCTGCCGGTTACGCCGGCTCTGTCCGAACTCAAGACGCCGCTCGGAATACAGCGGATCGGCGTGATCGGGGTCAGGGCCTCGCCGAAAGCGGAGGATTGGACGACGCAACGATTCGGCGTGGTCGATTCCCTGCGGTCGGGCGTTTCCGAAACCTGGTTCGTGGTGACCCGGACCTATGACTACATCGCGAAGCTGCTGAACGGACGCGAATCCACCGACCAGCTCTCGGGGCCGATCCGGATCGCGCAGGTTTCAGGCCTTGTCGCCTCGAGCGGCGGGTTTCTCGGGCTGATCAATCTCGCCGCCATCCTGTCGGTCTCGATCGGATTGATGAATCTCCTGCCCGTTCCGATGCTCGATGGCGGCCACCTGATGTTCTATCTTTACGAGGCACTGCGCGGCCGGCCGTTGAGCCCGCGCGCTCAGGAGATCGGCTTCCGGGTCGGCCTCGCGCTGGTGCTCATGCTGATGTTGTTCGTGACCTGGAACGACATCGTCCATGTGCGCGGAATGCTCTGAAAAATAAGGGGTACTGCTGCGCTTTGCGGCGGAATCGCGGCAGGCTGCGTGGCCTGCCGGCAACGAGATCGTTAAAAATCCTTTGTTAACGATGATCGCGGTTTGCACCCTGCTGGAAACTTTGTAGAAGCGATTGAACCGCAATGTCCCCGTGCTGCCGTCGCCTGATGGCGGTCCCCGTTTGGGGTGGTGACCAGAGATATGGAATAGGCGACCCGATGACGTCGACCCTAAAGAGCCGGACGACCAAGCTGCGGCTCTCTCGATCGATCGGACTTTCGGCTTTGATGCTGGCCGTGAGTGGTGGCGTGGCGTTCGCGCAGGCTGTGGTGGTCCACGGCAATCGGCGCGTGGATGCGGAGACGATCCGCTCCTACACCGTCGGGCGGGAGAACCCCCAGGAGATTCGCGAGAGCCTTCTAGCGACCGGCCTGTTCAGCAATGTCCAGGTCAGCCGCCGCGGTTCGCAGACCGTCGTGACGGTTCAGGAACAGAACGGCACGGTCAACCGCGTTGCCTTCGAAGGCAACCGTCGTCTGAAGAGCGACCAGCTCTCGCCGCTGGTCCAGTCGCGCGCCGGCGGCCCGCTCAGCCAGTCGCTGATCGATTCCGACGTGGAGCGTCTGCGCGAGGCTTATCGCCGGGCCGGTTATGGTCTGTCGTCGGTGAGCGGGCGCATCGCGCCGCTGCCGAATGGCCGCCAGGATATCGTCTTCACGATCAACGAGAGCGGCAAGACCGGCATCAAGTCGATCAATTTCAGCGGCAACCAGGCCTATTCGTCGAGCCGGCTGCGTGGCCTGATGAGCTCGACCGAATCGAATTTCCTGAGCTGGATCAAGACCTCCGACGTTTATGATCCCGAGCGGATCAGCTCCGATCTCGACCTGGTCCGGCGCTTCTATCTGAAGAACGGCTATGCCGACTTCCAGGTTGCCGGCAATTCGGCCCGCTTCGACGAGGCTGCCGGCGGCTGGGTCGTCGATATCCAGGTCGAGGAAGGCCCGCAGTACAAGGTCGGCAATGTCGGCGTCGACTCCGCTCTGCGCGATATCGATTCCGCTGCACTCCAGCGCTATGTCGCGACGTCCGCTGGCGATACCTACAACGCCGAGGCGGTCGAGAAGTCGCTGGTCGCGCTGACGACCGAGGTCGCCCGTCGCGGTCATGCCTTCGCTCAGGTCCGCCCGCGCGGTGACCGCGATGCTTCCGGCCAGACGATCGGCATCACCTACGTCGTGGACGAGGGGCCGCGGGTCTATGTCGAGCGCATCAACGTGCGCGGCAACACCCGTACCCGCGACTATGTGGTTCGCCGCGAACTCGATATGGGCGAGGGCGACGCCTACAACAAGGTGATGATCGACCGCGCCGAGCGCCGTCTCAACAACCTCGGCTTCTTCAACAAGGTCCGCATCACCAACGAGCCCGGCTCGGCCCCGGATCGTGTCGTGGTCAACATCGATGTCGAGGACAAGGCGACCGGCTCTTTCTCCATCGCCGGCGGCTATTCGACCTCGGACGGCGCCATCGGCGAAGTCTCGCTGTCGGAGTCGAACTTCCTCGGCCGCGGCCAGTTCGTTCGAATCGCGGGCACGCTCGGCCAGCGCGCGCAGGGCATCGATTTCTCGTTCACGGAGCCCTATTTCCTGGGCTACCGCGTGGCGGCCGGTATCGACCTGTTCTCGAAGTTCAACGACAACTACAACACCGGCCGTTTCGAGAGCCGCGTGACCGGTGGTCAGGTGCGCTTCACCTTCCCGATCACGGAAGAGTTCTCGATCACGCCGCGCTACTCGATCTACACGACCGAGATCGAGATTCCGAACACGACCGACCGGCCTTACAACGACTGTAGCTTCCCGATCCCCGGCATCACGCCGACCGGCGGCGCCAACACGATCTATAACTGCGTGACCAACGGCGAAGCGACGGTGGCGGTCAAGGAAGCGCAGGGCACGACCCTGACCTCGCTGGTCGGCCTGAACTTCAACTACAACTCGCTCGACAGCGTGCAGAGCCCGCGCAACGGCTTCATCGCCGAGCTGAAGCCGGAATTCGCAGGCGTGGGTGGCGATTCCAAGTTCCTGCGCATCGCGGCGGATGCTCGCTACTACCGCGAGATCTTCGACGATGTCGTCGGCTTCCTGCGTGTCCAGGGCGGTCACGTCCAGGCGACCAGCGGAAACCTGCGCATGGTCGATCACTACTTCCTCGGACCGACGCTGGTCCGCGGCTTCGCGCCTTCCGGAATCGGCCCGCGCGACGTGCTGAACGATCCGACCGCGAACGCCGTGGGTGGCACGAGCTACTTCGGCGGCTCGGTCGAGGTGCAGTTCCCGATCTGGGGCCTGCCCCGCGATCTGGGTCTGCGTGGAGCGCTCTTCGCCGACGCCGGCACGCTGTTCAACTACGACGGCGGCAGCTCTTCCGCTTTTGCGGGCTGCCCGGCGGGCTCGGAGGCGCGGCAGTTCAATGTTGTGACCGGCGGTGCCCAGACCAACATCGCCTGCGTGCGCGACAAGAACATCCTGCGCTCCTCGGTTGGCGTGAGCTTGCTCTGGCAGTCGCCGCTGGGTCCGATCCGCTTCGACTATGCCTATGCCCTGACCAAGGACGATGGTCAGTGGGGTCTCAACCCCGCCACGGGCATCGCTGGCAAGTACGGCGGCGACCGCCTCCAGGCGTTCCGCTTCTCGGGCGGCACCCGCTTCTGACGAGGCGGGGTCTCGTACCCCGCTCCGGACCTGATCATGGCAGAGCCCATCTTCTTTCCGCTTGCGACCTCGCTCGACTTCAGCGAGGTCGCAAGCATTTCCGGCGCTTCGCTTCCCGCGGGTGTCGATGTTGCGCGTCGGGTCGAAGGGGCTGCAGCCCTCGAAACGGCCGGCCCGTCCGATCTCGCCTATATGGACAACCCCAAATACGCAGAGGCGCTGGCGGCGACGAAGGCGGGGCTGTGTCTGGTTTCGTCGCGCTTCGCCGATCGCGTCCCTGCCGGCACGGTCGCGTTGATATGCCCCGCGCCGTATCACGCCTTCGCCAAGATATTGGCGCGGTTCTTCCCTGCGGCGTTGCGGCCCGAATCCGTTTTTGCCTCGCAGGGCGTGGCTCCGGGCGCCTTCGTCCACGCCACCGCCGTGCTTGAGCCCGGCGTGACGGTCGATCCGGGTGCCGTCATCGGCCCCGGTGCCGAGATCGGGGCAGGAACCGTCGTTGCCTCTCATGCGGTGATCGGCCCGCAGGTCCGGATCGGTCGCAATTGCTCGATCGGTGCGGGCAGCACGATCCAGTCCGCACTGATCGGCAACCGCGTGATCATCCATCCCGGCGCCCGCATCGGGCAGGATGGCTTCGGCTTCGCCATGAGCCCGAAAGGGCACATGAAGGTGCCGCAGATCGGCAGGGTCATCATCCAGGACGATGTCGAGATCGGCGCCAACACCACCATCGATCGCGGCGCCAGCCGCGATACGGTGATCGGCGAAGGCACGAAGATCGATAACCTCGTCCAGATCGGGCATAATTGCGTGATCGGCCGCCATTGCGTGATCTGCGCCCAGACGGGCCTCGCCGGCTCGTCGACATTGGAGGACTTCGTCGTCCTCGGCGGCCAGGTCGGCCTCGCCGGCCATATGACGGTCGGCGCGGGTGCCCAGATCGCCGCGCAGAGCGGCGTAGCCGGGGATGTCCCGCGCGGCTCCCGCTATGGCGGCTCTCCGGCACAGCCGGCTTTGGCGTGGGCGCGCGAAATCGCCCTGCTCAAGCTTCTGGTCGCCAAGCGTGGCCGGAAACCCGACACACCTCAGGACTGACTAGCTCCCGACCGGATTTGGGCGGGAGGCCTGCGCTCCTTCTCGTGAAGAAGCAGAGAGATTTATGTTGCCGAAGCCCCCCTGTTTCCGGCAAACGGGGCGGAAGGCTTTGGAATTGTTGCCGATTGCGGAAGCGGTTTTCGCAATCGTCCTGTTCAAGAGAATGCGAAGCGTCGCCCCGGGACGGCGCGCGGGAGAAGACAGACAATGAGCGAGGCGACGACGGCACTGGGTGTGATCGACATCCAGAAGATCATGGCCAGCATTCCCCACCGCTATCCCTTTCTGCTAGTCGACCGGGTCGTCGAGATCGATGGGGACCAGTCCGGCGTTGGCATCAAAAACGTCACCGTCAACGAGCCGCAGTTCACCGGCCACTTCCCGGAGCGGCCCGTCTTCCCGGGCGTGCTCATGATCGAGGCCATGGCGCAGACAGCCGGCGTGCTGGTCGTCAACGCACGCGCTGCGGGGGAGCAGGAGGTCAAGACGGTCCTGTTCACGACGATCGACAAGGCCAAGTTCCGTAAGCCTGTCATCCCCGGCGACACGCTGCGCTTCCACATGACCAAGCTGGCCCGCAAGCGCAATATCTGGTTCTACCGCGGCGAGGCGCGGGTGGACGGCGTGCTCGTGGCCGAGGCCGAGATTTCGGCCATGGTCGTTTGAGGCAGCGGCGTTGCGAGATCAGGATCAGCTCCCGATGAGCCCTTCCATTCATCCCATGTCGGTTGTCGACCCCAAGGCGCAACTCGGCGCGGGGGTCCGGATCGGACCATTCTGCACCGTTGGTCCCGATGTCGTACTTGGTGAGGGCGTCGAGCTCCTCAGCCACGTGGTCGTCGCCGGCCGCACCACGGTCGGAGCGCGCACGCGGATCTATCCCTTCGCCTCGATTGGGCATCCGCCTCAGGACGTGAAATATCGTGGCGAGCCGTCGACGCTGACGATCGGCGAGGAATGCCAGATCCGCGAGGGGGTCACCATGAACCCCGGCACCGAGGGCGGGGGCATGGTCACGAGCGTCGGCGATCGCTGCTTCTTCCTGGCCAACTCGCATGTCGGCCATGACAGCCGTCTCGGCAGCAGCGTCATTTTCTCGAACAACGTGATGTGCGCCGGTCATGTCACGATCGGCAATTTCGTCATCGTCGGTGGCGGCGCTGGCCTGCAGCAATTCATCCGTATCGGCGATCATGCCTTCATCGGCGGCGGAGCCGGGGTGTTGAGCGACGTCATTCCCTTCGGCACGATCCGTGACAATCCCGCCCATCTCGTCGGGCTGAATCTCATCGGCCTCAAGCGCCGCGGCTTCACGCGCGAGCAGATCCACGAGCTGCGCCGCGCCTACCGCCTGCTCTTCGCCGATGAAGGAACCTTGACCGAGCGTGTCGAGGACGTCGCGGCCGAGTTCGCCTCGCATCCGCTGGTCCACGAGATCCTGGATTTCATCAGGGAAGGCGGCGACAAGGCGCTGTGCATGCCGCATGACGTCTCCGCCGTGGAGAGGTGAGCTCCGGGAGAACCGTGCACGGCCCGCTCGTGATGATCGCGGGCGCAGGCCAGTATCCGGTCCGATTGGCCCAAATTCTCGCCGGGCATGGTGAGCGGCCCTTCATTGCGGCGCTGGAAGGCGCGGCCGACCCCGCGGCTTTCGGCGATGCCGATGTGCGGAGCTACCGTCTCGGCCAGCTCGGCAGCCTGCTGAGCGAGTTGCGCCGGCGCAGCATTGGCGACATCGTCATGCTGGGAAGCCTGCCGCGGCCCAGCTTCGGGGCGCTGCGGCCGGAAGCCTCGACCTTGAAGTATCTGCCTCACTTCGCGCGCGCGTTCCAGGGCGGCGACGACCATCTGCTGCGTGGCGTCGTCCGCTTCTTCGAGGAGCAAGGCTTCCGCGTCCACGGCCCGGCGGACATTGCGCCGGAGCTGACTGCGCCCCGGGGGCCGCTCGGCCGCAGGCAGGCGATGGCAGAGCAGCAGGCCATGCTCGGGCATGGCTTCTCGCTGCTGGCTGCGCTGTCGCCGTTCGATGTCGGCCAGACGGCGATCCTAGCCGACCATCGGGTCATCGCGATCGAGGCCGCCGAGGGTACGGACGCGATGATCAGGCGCGTCGCGGATCTCGTCGCGCGCGGGCGCCTCAAGATCGGCAAGGGCGACGGCGTGCTCGTGAAGGCTCCTAAAACGGGGCAGGATCTTCGCGTCGATATGCCAGCCATCGGGCCGGACACCTTGCGCAACATCGCCGAAGCCGGTTTGTCGGGCATCGGGCTGAGGGCGGGCGAGGTGCTGGTCGGTGACCGCGAAGCGCTTGGGCGACAGGCGGATCAGCTCGGGCTCTTCATCGAAGGCGTGGCCTGATGCGCCCCTTCAAGCTCGCCATCATAGCGGGCGAAGCCTCCGGCGATGCGCTCGCACTGCGCTTCCTTGCGGCCTTCCGCGAGCGATTGGGCGATCGCCCCATCGAATTGCGCGGCGTCGGCGATCACGGCCTTCCGCAAGCAGGGCTGGTGCCGTTCTTTCCGCAGGCCGATATCGCGGTGATGGGCTTCGGTCCGGTGATCGCACGCCTCCCACTTCTCCTGAGGCGGATGGAGGATGCCGCCCGCGGTATCGCCGATTTCCAGCCCGATCTGCTACTGACGATCGACAGCCCGGATTTCTGCCTGCGTGTGGCGAAGAAGGTTCGCGCGCGCTCGCCTCATATCCCGATCGTGCACTGGGTTTGCCCGAGTGTCTGGGCCTGGCGCTCCGGCCGGGCGCGCCGCATGGCGCCGCATGTCGACCGCATCCTGGCGCTGCTGCCGTTCGAGCCCGCCGCGCTGGCGCGGCTTCACGGTCCCGAGACGATCTATGTCGGCCATCCGCTGATGGAGCGCCTCGCCGAATTCAGGCCGAACCCAGCCGAGCAGGGCATGCGCGATGATTCTGCGCAGCCGCAGGTGCTGGTCCTGCCCGGCAGCCGGCGCTCCGAGATCCACCATCTGATGCCGGTTTTCGGTGAGGCGGTCGCACGGGTGGCCGCTGCTGTTCCCGGCGCGCGCTTCGTTCTGCCGGCCGTTGCCCGGCTGCAGCCGATGATAGCGGAGGCGGTGGCGCGCTGGCCGGTCGCACCGGAGATCATCAGCGGCGAGGCGGGGAAGCTCGCGGCTTTTCGGGGAGCCCGCGCAGCCCTGGCCGCTTCCGGCACCGTGACGCTCGAACTGGCGCTGTCCGGCGTGCCGACGGTTGCGGCCTATCGCGGGGCAGGCTGGGAGGCGGTGCTGGCCCGGCGGCTTATCAAGGTGCCGAGCGTGATCCTGCCCAACCTGATCGTCGGCCGGAGCGTCGTCCCCGAATTCATTCAGGATGACGCGACGGCGGACTCCTTGAGCCGAAAGCTGCTCATAGCGCTAGCTGAAGGCACTGAACGACAGGCGCAGCTCGATGGCTTCGCCGAAGTCGAGACAATCATGCGCTCGGCCGGGCCGAGCCCTGCCGCCAACGCCGTCGAAGCGGCGCTGGCCTTGGTTGCCTCGCAGGCTGACCGCGAGGCTTGAACTTATAAGGGCCGCCTACTCGACGACCGCGCCGGAGGCCTTGGCGATCGGCGCCCATTTGGCCAGCTCGACCTTGACGTGCTCGCCGAGTTGCTCCGGTGTCGAGCCGACGATGTCGGCACTGACGTCGTTGAGCCTCTTCTTCACGTTCTCGTCCTTGAGCGCCTGATTGGCGACCTGGTTGAGCTTGTCGACGATCGGCCGAGGCATGTTCGCCGGGCCGAACAGCGCGTTCCAGGTATAGGTCTCGTAGCCGGCGAGGCCGCCCTCGGCGATGGTCGGAAGATCGGGGAAGGACGAGACGCGCTCCTTGGTCGTGACGCCGATCGCCCGCAGCTGGCCGTTGCGGATGAAGCCGGCGGAGGAGGGCAGGTTGTCGAACATGATCGGCACCGCGCCGGAGACGACGTCGTTCAGCGCCGGCCCGGCGCCGCGATAGGGCACATGGTTCATCTGGACGCCGCCGAGCGATTTGAAGAGCTCCCCGGAGAGATGCAGCGGCGTGCCGACGCCGGACGAGGCATAGGAGTACTTGCCCGGATTGTCCTTCAGCACCTGCAGCACCTCCTTGACCGTCTTGGCCGGGAAGTCGGGGTGCACCACCATCACGTTGGGAACGATCGCGAGCAGCGAGATGGGGGTGAAGTCCTTCACGGCGTCGAAGGTCACCGTCTTCAGGATCGCGGGATTGAGGGCGTGCGTCGAGATCGTACCGAGCAGCAGCGTGTAGCCGTCCGGCGCCGCGCGCGCGACGGCGGTGGACCCGATGTTGCCGCCGGCACCGGCCCGGTTCTCGATCACGATATTCTGGCCGATGAGCTCGCCCATCTTCTGGCCGACGAGACGGGCGACGATATCGGTCGAGCCGCCAGCGGCGAAGGGCACGATGAGCGTGATCGGCCGGGTCGGAAACGCGGCCTGCGCCCGGGCCTGGGTGCCGGCGAGCCCGGCGGCTCCTGCCGCTATGAGGAAGGAGCGGCGGTCGAGAAAGCGGTTGTCGGTCATGAACGGGCCTCCGTTGGAAGCCCCGACTTTAGCTGCCCGCGCCGGCGGATCACCTGCGCGACTTTCATCAATCATCTGAAACAATAAGGGCGCGGTGGAGGCCACCGCGCCCTTGTCGTCATCGTTCGCGGCGCTGGGTTCAGCGGCGGCCGATCGGCGAATAGTCGCGCTGCGGCGAGCCGGTATAGAGCTGACGCGGACGGCCGATCTTCTGGGACGGGTCCTCGATCATCTCCTTCCACTGTGCGATCCAGCCGACGGTGCGGGCCACGGCGAAGAGCACGGTGAACATCGAGGTCGGGAAGCCCATCGCCTTCAGCGTGATGCCCGAATAGAAGTCGATGTTCGGGTAGAGCTTCTTCTCGATGAAATATTCGTCGCTGAGCGCGATGCGCTCCAGCTCGATCGCGACGTCGAGCAGCGGGTCGTCCTTGATGCCGAGCTCGTTCAGCACCTCATGCGTGGTCTTCTGCATGATCTTGGCGCGCGGATCGTAGTTCTTGTAGACCCGGTGGCCGAAGCCCATCAGGCGGAACGGATCGTTCTTGTCCTTCGCCTTGGCGATATACTTCGGGATGTTGTCGACCGAGCCGATCTCCTCGAGCATCTTGAGCGCCGCCTCGTTGGCGCCGCCATGAGCGGGCCCCCACAGGCAGGCCGTGCCGGCCGCGATGCAGGCGAAGGGGTTGGCACCCGACGAGCCCGCGAGACGCACCGTCGAGGTCGAGGCATTCTGCTCGTGGTCGGCGTGCAGGATGAAGATGCGGTCGAGTGCGCGCGACAGCACCGGATTGACCTTGTACTCCTCGGCAGGCACCGCGAAGCACATGCGCAGGAAGTTCGAGGTGTAGTCCAGCGAGTTCAGCGGATACACGAAGGGCTGGCCGACCGTGTACTTGTAGGCCATCGCGGCGAGCGTCGGCACCTTCGCGATCATCCGCATCGAGGCGATCATGCGTTGCTGCGGGTCCGAGATGTCGGTCGAGTCGTGATAGAAGGCCGACATTGCGCCGATCGAGCCGACCATGACGGCCATCGGATGCGCATCGCGGCGGAAGCCCTGGAAGAAGCGGGCCATCTGCTCGTGCACCATGGTGTGGCGCGTGATGCGATAGTCGAAATCCGCCTTCTGGGCGGCGGTCGGCAGCTCGCCGTAAAGCAGCAGATAGCAGGTCTCGAGGAAATCGCCGTGCTCGGCGAGCTGGTCGATCGGATAGCCGCGATAGAGCAGGATGCCGGCATCGCCGTCGATATATGTGATCTGCGACTCGCAGCTCGCCGTCGAGGTGAAGCCGGGGTCGTAGGTGAACATGCCCGTTTGGGCGTAGAGCTTGGCGATGTCGATGACGGAGGGACCGACCGATCCCGTCTTGATCGCCATGTCGACGGTCTTGTCGCCGACCTGGAGCTGGCTCGTGTTTCCGCTCATCGATACCGATCCTTTCAAGGCTCGCTGCTGTTCAGCCCCTGTTTCGCCTGCTGGCCGGAGCTTTCGCGCCGGGCTTCCCCCATCCGAAGGCCGCGATATGACGGGAACATGTCGTCGGAGGAGTTAGAAGGCGATCCATGTAGCTGATATACAAGCAATATTCGTGCCCCGCCACGGTGCTGCAGCGCAACGCACTTGCGCGTCACTAGACCATTTGCCCAGCGCATTCAACCGAGCCAAAAGGCGGTTCGAACCGCGCCTCGCTCATATCTCCGCGAGCAAGGCGCCGGTGCTCTTCCATCCCCTTGCAATCGTTGCAGCGGGAGCCGCAAGCACGGCGATCCATCGGCCCGGCTGTGCTCCTGAGCGGCTCACGCCTGGTCTGCGAGCCGCGCCAATGTCTCCTCGCGGCCGAGCACGGCCATCACGTCGAACAGCCCCGGAGACATCGCCCGTCCCGTCAGCGCGGCGCGCAGCGGCTGTGCCGCCTGGCCGAGCTTCAGGCCGTTCTCCTCGGCATAGGCCCTCACGGCAGCTTCGAGAGGCGCGGGCATCCAGTCGGCGACGGCAGCGAGTTTCTCGGCGATCTGCGAGAGACGCTGGCGCGCTGCGTCGTCGAGAAGCCCGGCGGCCTTCTCGTCGAGCTTCAGCGGGCGCGGGGCATAGAGATAGAACGCGCTGTCGAGCAGCTCCACCAGCGTCTTGGCGCGCTCCTTGAGCCCCGGCATGGCGGCAAGGAACTTCGCCTCGAGCTCGGGCGACAGCGTCGGCCCGACCCCGCGTGCCGGCCCGATCTCCGGCAAGATGACCTTGAGCGCATCGAGCAGCTCCTGGTCGCTCGACTGGCGCATGTAGAGCCCGTTGAGGTTCTCGAGCTTGGCGTAGTCGAAGCGCGCGGGCGAGCGGCCGATCGAGGAGAGATTGAAGGCATCGATCATCTCCTGCGTCGAGAAGACCTCCTGGTCGCCATGGCTCCAGCCCAGCCGCACGAGATAGTTGCGCAATGCTGCCGGCAGATAGCCCATAGAGCGATAGGCATCGATGCCGAGCGCACCGTGGCGCTTCGAGAGCTTGGCGCCGTCCGGCCCATGGATCAGCGGGATATGCGACATGCTCGGCACGTCCCAGCCAAGCGCATCGTAGATCTGGGTCTGGCGGGCGGCGTTGGTCAGATGGTCGTCGCCGCGGATGACGTGGGTCACGCCCATGTCGTGGTCGTCGACGACGACGGCGAGCATATAGGTCGGGTTGCCGTCCGAGCGCAGCAGCACGAGATCGTCGAGATTCTCGTTCTGCCAGACGACGCGGCCCTGCACCTCGTCATTGACCACCGTCTCGCCGGTCTGCGGCGCCTTCAGGCGGATCACCGGCTTGACGCCGGCCGGCGCCGTCGCCGGGTCGCGGTCGCGCCAGCGCCCGTCATAGCGCAGCGGCTTGCCCTCGGCGCGGGCCTTCTCGCGCATCTCGTCGAGCTCGGCCGGGGTGGCGTAGCAATGATAGGCCTTGCCGGCGGCGAGCATCTGCTCGGCGACCTCGCGATGGCGCGCCGCGCGCTGGAACTGGTAGACGGTCTGGCCGTCCCAATCGAGGCCGAGCCACTCCAGCCCGTCGAGGATCGCCGTGATGGCGGCGTCGGTCGAACGTTCCCGGTCCGTGTCCTCGATGCGCAGCAGCATCTTGCCGCCGTGCCGGCGGGCGTAGAGCCAGTTGAACAGCGCCGTGCGGCCCCCGCCGATATGCAGGAAACCGGTGGGCGAGGGCGCAAAGCGCGTGACGACGGCGTTGCTCATGGGAGGCGACTCCGGCCGGGCGGGGAAAACCGTCCGGGGTAAACGTGGGAAATGGCGCAGGTCATGACATGACAACCGGCGCGCGCCCTGTAACATGGCTTGGCCGGAAAGGTTAAGCGGTCAAATCGCAATGCCGATGGGGATGGGGCAGGCGATGCAGCCGGGGCCGTCAGGGCAGGGGGAACGGCGCGGCGCCCGCGTTGGCGCCGTGCCTCTGCGTTTGCGGCCATCCTGGCTGGCGCCGGTGCGCTTCGATGCCTGGTTGCAGGGCTGGCGGGCGCAGTTCGGCCGTGCCCTCGCGCTGGAGGCCGAGCGCCGCCGCCCGTTCCTGTGGCTGCCCGTGGCGATGGGCGCCGGCATCGTGTTTTATTTCGCGGCAGATCGTGAGCCGGCTTTGTGGGCGCCGTTGCTTGGCCTCGTCCTGAGCATCGGACTTGCCTTTGCCCTGCGCTTCCATTGCCTCCCATCGATGGCTTGCCTGGCTGCGGCCGCCGCTTTTGCCGGCTTTGGGGCGGGGGTCTGGCGTACTGCCGACATATCAGCACCGATGCTGGAGCGGCCGCGGATCGGCAAGCTGACAGGCTATGTCGAAACCGTGGAGGCAAGGGACAACGGCGCCCGCATCGTCGTGCTGGTGACCGATCTCGCGGGGGTGCCGGAGGGCGAGCGCCCGAAGCGGGTGCGCGTCAACATCCGCGCCGGCTCCGTCGCGCCCGGGGACCATATCGTCGCGACCGCCCGGCTGCTGCCTCCGCCGGGGCCGGCGCGGGCGGGCGGCTATGATTTCGGCCGCGACGCCTTCTTCAAGGGAATCGGAGCTGTCGGCAGCATATCCGGCAAGCTCGCTTTGGCGCCGCCGCCCTATCCGATGCCGACGCGTCTGGCGATCGATGTGGCGATCGACAAGGCCCGCAACGCCCTGACCCGGCGCATCGCCGAGGCCGGCGGCGGGCAGGGCGGCGCGGTGGCGGCCGCGCTCGTCACGGGCAAGCGCGGGCTGATCACCGAGGCGACCAACAACGACCTGCGCGCCGCCGGCATCTACCATATCGTCTCGATCTCGGGGCTCCACATGGTGCTCGCCGCCGGCACGATCTTCTGGCTGGTGCGAGCCTTGCTGGCGCTCTCGCAGACGATCGCATTGCGTTGGCCGGTCAAGAAGCTCGCCGCCGTGGCCGCCATGCTCGGTGCAACCGCCTACTGCATCTTCTCGGGCAGCGACGTCGCGACCGAACGCTCGCTGATCATGACGCTGGTGATGCTGGGCGCCATCCTGGTCGACCGCGCGGCGTTGAGCATGCGCAACCTCGCGCTCGCTGCGATGATCGTGCTGCTGCGCGAGCCCGAGGCCCTGCTCGGGCCGAGCTTCCAGATGTCCTTCGGCGCGGTCGCGGCACTGATCGCCTTCGCCGAACGTTGGGAGCGGCGGGACCGCGCCCGGCCTCCGCCAGTTCTGCCTTGGCCTGTCGGCCCGCTCTGGACCGCAGCGCTCGGCATCGTCGTCACCACCTTGCTCGCCACGGCGGCGACCGCACCCTTCGGCGCCTATCACTTCCAGACCTTCAATCCTTTCGGGCTGCTCGGCAATGCCATGGCGCTGCCCTTCGTCTCGCTCTTCGTCATGCCGGCGGCGGTCTTCGGCGTTTTGGCCTATCCCTTCGGGCTGGATTGGCCGGCCTGGGCGCTGATGGGGCTCGCCTCGGATGTCGTGCTGAAGGTGGCGCACTGGGTCGCGGCCATCGACCATTCAACGGTGATGATCGCGGCCTTCGGTCCCGCCGTGCTCGTCTGCTTCGTGCTGACATTGCTCTGGCTGACGCTCTGGACAACGGCCTGGCGCTGGCTGGCGGCCATCCCGCTCATGTTCGGCGTCGCCGTCGCCGGCAAGCCCGAGCGGCCGGAGATCCTGATCGAACGCGACGGCTCGGGTCTAGCGCTGCGCGGAGCCGATGGCCGGCTCGCCATCGCCGGAAAGCCCAGCCGCTTTGTCCTGCAACAATGGCTCTCGTCCGATGGTGACAGCCGCTCGCCGGACGATCCGACGCTGCGGGCCGGCATCGTTTGCGACAGCCTGGGCTGCATCGGCCGCACGGCCGATCAGCGCACCGTGTCTTACACGCGCGATCGGCTCGCAATCATCGAGGACTGCCTCCGCGCCGACCTCGTCGTCACCGCGATTTCCTGGAGCGGCGCCTGCAAGGCGAGGTTGATCAGCCGTGGCGCGCTGAGCCGCGACCTCGCTCTATCGAACAGCGACAGGCTGGAGCAGCCATGTCTCGGAGCAGGGCGCCGCAGACCGTCCCTGGAGCCGCCGCCGCGAGCAGACGCAGGCGACGCCACCCGCGCCGCGGGCCAACAATCAGCCACCCACCAACCCGGCATCGGTGTCCGTCGACAGCGACGCCGACATCGAACGGCTTCAGTAGCGCCGCATCAGATTGACGAGACGGCCCTGGATCTTGACCCGGTCCGGTCCGAGCACGCGGGTTTCGTAGGCCGGGTTCGCCGCTTCGAGCGCGATCGAGGAGCCGCGCTTGCGCAGCCGCTTGAGGGTAGCCTCTTCGTCGTCGATCAGCGCCACCACGATATCGCCGGTATTGGCCGTGTCCTGCCTGCGGATGACGACCGTGTCGCCGTCGAGAATGCCGGCTTCGACCATCGAATCGCCGCGCACTTCGAGCGCGTAATGTTCGCCGGAGCCGAGCATGTCGGGCGGCAGCGAGACGGTGTGGCTGCGGCTCTGGATCGCCGAGATCGGCGTGCCGGCGGCGATGCGTCCCATCACCGGGATCGCGATGGAGGAACGGCTGTCTTCATCGGCTCCGGAACCCGGGCGTGGCTTGCCGAGGCTGGGCTGCGATCCGAGACCGCCCTGGACGATGGCCGGACTGAACCGGGGGCGCGGCTGCGGGGCGCCGAGACCGTCGGGCTTCTTGATGACTTCGAGCGCGCGCGCCCGGTTGGGCAGGCGGCGGATGAAGCCGCGCTCCTCCAGCGCCATGATCAGCCGGTGGATGCCGGATTTCGAGCGCAGATCGAGCGCGTCCTTCATCTCGTCGAAGGAGGGCGGCACCCCGCTCTCGCGCAAGCGTTCCTGGATGAAGCGCAGGAGTTCGTGTTGCTTGCGTGTCAGCATGGTTGCCGCCAGCCCTTCAAAGCGCAGATTCGAAACAAAGCACGAACACCATACGCGTTCTGCTTGTGTTCCGCAAGCGGCCTACCGCAGCGGCAGGATCCGGCAGGGATCGCCCGTCTTGGCCGCGTCGGCGAAGGCGGGGCGGATCGTCAGCGCCTGGGCTCGCGCCAGCGTGCCGAGCATCGAGGAATCCTGCCGGCCGAAAGGTGTCGCCACCCATCCCTCGGGGCTCAACGCCAGCTCGGAACGCAGATAATCCTCGCGCTCGTCATTCGCCGGCATGTCGCGACCCAGGATGGCGGGGATGCTCCGGTCCAGATCTGCATCGGCCATGCCGAGCAAAGCCTCTATCAGCGGCAGCACGAAGAGGTGGCCGCAGACGATCGAGGAGACCGGATTGCCGGGCAGGCCGACCACGACCATGCGGCCGAGCCGGCCGGTCATCATCGGTTTGCCGGGCCGCATCGCGATCTTCCAGAAGCCGAGCTCCATGCCCGCCCGCGTCAGAGCCTCCTGCACGAGGTCATGGGCGCCGACGGAGGCGCCGCCAAGCGTGATCAGCACATCGGCATCGGCGGCCTGGGCCTGTCCGATCTTGGCGGCGAGATCGGCATGATCGTCGCGGGCGATACCGAGATCGAGGGGAGCGCCGCCGGCCTTCTCGACCAGCGCGGCCAGTGAAAACGAGTTCGAGGCGACGATCTGATCGCGCCCGACGGGCTCGCCGGGAGCGACCAATTCGTCGCCGGTGGCGAGGATCGCGACGCGGGGCTTGCGCCGCACCGGCAGAGCCGGATGCCCCATCGCCGCCGCGAGCCCGAGCGCGGCGCTGTCGAGCACCCGTCCGGCCGCCAACAACACATCGCCTTCATGAAAATCGAGCCCGGCGGCGCGCAGGAACTTGCCCTTCGCCGGCGGCACGCGCACCCGGATCGTCGGGCTGTCGACGCCGTCGGCATCTTCCTGGATCAGGATGGTGTCGGCGCCGGCCGGCATCGGTGCGCCGGTGAAGATCCGCACTGCCTGGCCCGGCCCGACGCGGCCCTCGAAAGCCCGGCCGGCGGCGGATTCGCCGATCACGGCAAGGCTGACGCCTTCCGCCATGTCGTCACCGCGAACCGCGTAGCCGTCCATCGCCGAGTTGGCGAAGGGCGGCTGGGTGCGCAGCGCCTTCACGTCGGCGCCGAGCACGCGCCAGCCGCATTGGGAGAGCGGCAGGGTCTCGGTTCCGGTCGGCCCCGGAATGCTGTCGAGCAACGCCTTGCGCGCGACGGGGACCGGGGTGAGCGCCATCAGAGCATGATGCCGAAAAGTGAGAACCGGTTTTCGGGCGACATCATGCTCACTCCTCTAACCAGCCTTCGCGTCGTAGTCGCCGGACTGTCCGCCGGATTTGTGCACGAGCCGGATATTCTCGATCCGCATCGCCCGGTCGACCGCCTTGACCATGTCGTAAACGGTGAGGCAGGCGACCGAGACGGCGGTCAGCGCCTCCATCTCGACGCCGGTCTGGCCGGTCATCTTGACCTCGGCGCGCACGCGCACACCCGGAAGCGCCTCGTCGAGATCGAGATCGACCGCGATCTTGCTCAGCAGCAGCGGATGGCAGAGCGGGATCAGCTCATGCGTGCGCTTGGCCGCCATGATGCCGGCAAGCCGCGCCGTGCCGAGCACGTCGCCCTTCCTAGCGTTGCCATCGCGCACGATCGCGACCGTCTCCGGTGCCATCACGACGCTGCCCTCGGCTATTGCCGTGCGGGTCGTCTCGGCCTTGCCGCCGACATCGACCATATGCGCCTGGCCCTGGGCGTCGAGGTGGCTGAGCCGGCTCACGCCGCGCTCTCTTGCGCCTGCCCGGTCAGCAGCGCCCGCGTTGCCGCCGTGATATCGGCCTGCCGCATCAGGCTTTCGCCGACGAGGAAGCTGCTGACGCCGATCGTGTTGAGCCGGGCGACGTCGGCATGGGTGAAGATGCCGCTCTCGCTGATGACGATACGGTCGGCGGGCACGCGTGGCGCCAGCCGCTCGGTCACGGCGAGATCGACGTTGAAGCTGCGCAGGTCGCGATTGTTAATGCCGAGAAGCCGGCTTTCGAGCTTCAGTGCACGATCGAGTTCGGCGTCGTCATGGACTTCGACGAGCACGTCCATGTCGAGCTCGCGCGCGGTCTCGTTCAATGCCCGGGCGGTTTCGTCGTCGACGCCGGCCATGATGATCAGGATGCAGTCGGCACCCCAGGCCCGCGCCTCATAGACCTGATAGGTGTCGTAGAGGAAATCCTTGCGCAGTGCCGGCAGGCCAGAGGCCTCGCGCGCCTGCGTCAGGAATTCCGGCCGGCCCTGGAAGGAGGGTGCGTCGGTCAGCACGGAGAGGCAGGCCGCGCCGCCGGCCGCATAAGCGCGGGCGAGCGAAGGCGGGTCGAAATCGGCGCGGATCAGCCCCTTGGACGGGCTGGCCTTCTTGATCTCGGCGATGAGTGCAGGGGTGCCGCCCGCGACCTTCACTGCCAGCGCCTCGGCGAAGCCGCGCGGCTTGCCGGCAGCGCGGGCGTGCCGCTCGATCTCGGCGAGGGGCATGGCGGCCTTCGCCGCCGCGATCTCCTGGCGCTTATAGGCTTCGATCCTGGCGAGGATGTCGGTCATGCCGCCCTCACGCGTTCGAGATTTTGACGAGGGCGGCGAGCGTCGCCCTGGCCTTGCCGGAATCGAGCGCGGCCGTCGCCTGGGCGAAGCCGTCCTTCAGATCCGTGGCCTTGCCTGCGACGAGCAGCGCGGCAGCAGCGTTGAAGGCGGCGATATCGCGGAAACCGGTCTTTTCGCCAGCGAGCACGGCGTTCAGCGCTGCGGCGTTCTGCTCCGGCGTGCCGCCGCGCAGCTCTTCCGGCTTGGCCGGCGCGAGACCGACATCCGCGGGATTGATCAGGAAGCTCTCGATCTTGCCGTTCTCGAGCGAGACGACGCGGGTCGGGCCGGTGGTGGTGATCTCGTCGAGCCCATCCGAGCCATGCACGGCCCAGACGCGGGTCGAGCCGAACGAGGCCAGCACCTTGACCATCGGCTCCAGCCAGGTCTCGGAGAAAGCACCAATCAGCTGGCGCTTCGCCCCGGCCGGGTTGGAGAGCGGGCCGAGCAGGTTGAAGATCGTGCGCGTGCCGAGCTCGGTGCGCACCGGCGCGACATGGCGCATCGAGGCATGGTGCGTCGGCGCGAACATGAAGCCGACGCCGGCTTCGCGGATGCATCGTTCGGTGCCGGCCGGATCGAGCCCGACCTTGACACCGAGCGCGGTCAGCACATCCGCCGCGCCGGAGCGCGAGGATGCCGCCCGGTTGCCGTGCTTGGCGACGGGCACGCCGCAGGCGGCGGTGATGATCGAGGCCAGGGTCGAGACGTTGTAGGAGCCGGAGGAATCGCCGCCGGTGCCGACGATGTCGATCGCCTCGGGCGGCGCCTTCACCGGCAGCATCTTGCCGCGCATCGCACCGACCGCGCCGGCGATCTCGTCGATGGTCTCGCCGCGCACACGCAGCGCCATCAGGAAGGCGGCCGACTGCGCGTTGGTGACCTCGCCGGAGAGGATGGTGTCGAAGGCGTCGCGCGCTTCCTCGCGCGAGAGCGTCGCGCCGGTCGCGACCTTGGCGATGAAGGGTTTGAAATCGTCCATGGAAACTCTGCGGAATCAGGCTGTTGGGATCAGGGCGGCGGCGTCATGTTCGCTGCGCCATCGCTGAGCGAGGTCGAGGAAATTCCGTAGAATCGTCGCGCCATGCTCGGAGGCGATGCTCTCCGGATGGAACTGGACGCCATGCACTGGCAGCTCGCGATGAGAGAGCGCCATGATCAGGCCGTCATCGGTCTCGGCCTCGATGTCGAACACCGGCGGGCAGGTCGAACGGTCGACGACCAGAGAGTGATAGCGCGTCGCCTGCAGCGGCCCGTTGATGCCTCGGAACAGGCCGCGCGCCTTGTGCCGGATCGGAGAGACCTTGCCATGCATCGGCAGGGGCGCCCGCACGACCTCACCACCGAAGGCCTGGCCCATCGCCTGCAGGCCGAGGCAGACGCCGAAGATCGGCTTCACGCCTGCGCCTTCGCGGACGAGGTCGAGGCAGATGCCGGCCTCGTTCGGCGTGCAGGGGCCGGGCGAGAGCACGATCGCGTCATGCTCGCCACTGAGCGCATCCTCGACCGACAGCGCATCGTTGCGCCAGACGTCGACCTGCGCCCCCAGCCCGCCAATGAGGTGGACCAGGTTCCAGGTGAAGCTGTCGTAGTTGTCGATCAGCAGAACGCGCATGGCATGACCTGTTAATTCGGCTTGAGGTCATGCACGTTCGGGGGCCGGGTGGTCAAGTTTCGCGCGGGGTGCGCGAGTTACACCACCGGCGGATTCAGCTGCGCGAAACCGGCCTGCCGCCGATAGGGGAAATACGGGTAGGGCGCGGTCCGCACGCTTGCAGCATCGAGGCGCGCGACCTGCTCGGCAGTCAGGTTCCAGCCGACCGCTCCGAGATTGTCGCGCAATTGCTGCTCGTTGCGGGCGCCGATGATGACGGAGGAGACAGTCGGGCGCTGCAGCAGCCAGTTGATCGCGACCTGCGGCACGCTCCTGCCGGTCTCCTCGGCGATGGCATCGAGCACATCGACGATGGCGTAGAGTTGTTCGTCCTCGACCGGCGGGCCGAACTCAGCGGTCTCATGCAGGCGGCTGCCGGCAGGCACCGGCTGGCCGCGCCGGATCTTGCCGGTTAGGCGGCCCCAGCCGAGCGGGCTCCAGACCAGCGCCCCGACGCCCTGGTCGCGGCCGAGCGGCATCAGCTCCCATTCGTAGTCGCGCCCGACCAACGAGTAATAGACCTGATGCGCGACATAGCGCGTCCAGCCGTGGCGTTCGGCTGCGGCGAGGGACTTCATCAGTTCCCAGCCGGCGAAGTTGGAGACGCCGACATGGCGCAGCTTTCCGGCGCGGACGAGCGTGTCGAGCGTCGAGAGCACCTCCTCGACCGGCGTGCCAGCGTCGAAGGCATGCAATTGCAGCAGGTCGATATAATCGGTGCCGAGCCGCCGCAGTGCGTCCTCGGTCGCCTTGATCAAGCGGCTGCGCGAGGAGCCGGCATCATTGGGGCCGTCGCCCATCGGCAGGGTCGTCTTGGTCGAGATCAGCAGCTTGTCGCGGCGTCCCTTGATCGCTTCGCCGAGCACCTCCTCGGAAGCGCCGTTCGAATAGACATCGGCGGTGTCGAACAGGTTCAGCCCGGCTTCGAGGCAGATATCGACCAGGCGGCGCGCCTCCCGGGCATCGGTCGTGCCCCATGCGCTGAAGAGCGGCCCGGTTCCGCCGAAGGTGCCCGCGCCGAAGCTCAGGGCAGGGACCATCAGTCCCGAATGACCCAAACGCCGATATTCCATGATCCAGATCTCCTGTGGAGGCCGGAACGTGGGGTTACCAAGCCGGCGCGATTAGCCCGCTCACCGGAACAGCATTGGTGAGTTCAAGTCATCGAGCCCGCGAGGGCCGCTAGCCTCGCGCGCTGCGCGGCATGCCCGCGGTACGCGGCTGCGCCAGCCCCGGCGCGGTCTCGACGCCGAGCGTCGGGAGCGCCAGTGTCCGTAGCCCGCGAAAATCGACATGGCAGACGATGAGGCCGCGCTCCTCGATATAGCCGAGAAGCCGCCGCGCCCGGCTGGGCGAATGGCTGCCATAGACCCGCGCCAGCTCGGCATCGCTCGGGCAGGGCGCGCCCTCGATCGCGGTTCGCGCGATGAACAGGAAGAGCCCCTGCAGATCCTCCGGCAAGCTGCCCGAGGCTTCGACCGCCGTCCGCCAGCCATCGCTGGTCGCGATGCTGTCGCTGACGCCGGCCCGCGCGACGGCGAGCCTGCGGCGGAACTCCTCCAGGCTCAGATGCGTGCGGCCTAGCCGGCGCATCCGGCAGCGCACGGTGAAATCCTGATAGAGCACCGCGACCTGTCGCGAGCGCGCCTCCGGATCGGCCATCAGCTCGCGCAGGATTTCGACCATGATCGCCTCGCGCGCGCCCGGTTCCAGCTCGATCTCGGGCTCGGGCTCGGCCTGCGGGGCAGGGCGGTAGTTCTCGATCTGCCTCAGCACGTCGCCGGCGGCCGGGCGCGGCCGGGGCGCGGGTCGGACCGGGCGCGCCATCGGCGGCGGCTCGTCCTCGCCCGGCGTGAAGATCAGCTTGCCGGCGTCTTCGGGGGCCTGTTCCGGCAGGGGCATCAGCCCCGGCGCGCCGCCGCGATCCACCGAACTGACGGTGCCGATCCTGAGCGGCAACGGCCGCTTGGACAAGGCGGGGCCGAGCGCGACGAACTGCCCGCGTTCGAGGTCGCGGAACATCTCGGCCTGCCTGCGGTCCATGCCGAGCAGATCGGCGGCGCGGGCCATGTCGATATCGAGGAAGGTGCGGCCCATCAGGAAGTTGGAGGCCTCGGCCGCGACGTTCTTGGCGAGCTTGGCGAGGCGCTGGGTCGCGATCACGCCGGCAAGGCCGCGCTTGCGGCCCCGGCACATCAGATTGGTCATGGCACCCAGCGAGAGCCGGCGCGCTTCGTCAGAGGCTTCGCCCGCCATCACCGGCGCGAAGAGCTGGGCTTCGTCGACCACGATCAGCATCGGGAACCAGAGCGAGCGGTCGACGTCGAAGAGCCCGCCGAGGAAGGCGGCCGTGGCGCGCAACTGCTCGTCGGCCTCGAGGTTCTCGAGATTGAGCACGACCGAGACGCGGTGCTGGCGCACCCGCAGCGCGACGCGCTGCAATTCGGCCTCGCCGCATTCGGCATCGACCACGACATGGCCGAACTGGTCGGCGAGCGAGACGAAATCGCCCTCCGGATCGATGATCGCCTGCTGGACGAGCGGCGCGCTCTGCTCCAGCAGGCGGCGCAGCAGATGCGACTTGCCCGAGCCGGAATTGCCCTGCACGAGCAGCCGCGTCGCCAGCAATTCGGCGAGATCGATGAGACCGGGCTCGCCGGTCCGTGTCGTTCCCATCTCGATCGCTGTCGTCATGCGGGTCGTAAATCGCCTTGATTGGCCGCGCGCAGAGGCACGGCCGGCGCTTCTAGCACGGGCTCGCCCTCGCGGGGCGCAGGGCTGCGATGCATTCCACAGGCAATCGCCGTCAGCGCGGGCAGCGCAGCGCCCGCTCCTGCCTGACGATGTCGGCAACGGCGCGCCGGTCGTTGGCGGAGAGCGGCACGTCCTGGATATCGTCATACTGGCAGCCGGCATTGCCGAAGGCCGCGATCGCGCGCTGCGTGCGGAAGCAGTAGCCCTGCGCCTTGTATATCTCGTTGCGGGCCGTCCAGAGGCCGGCGCAGGTTGCCGGGTCGGCCGAAGCAGGGCTCGCAGCTCCCACGGCGAGCAGGAAGACTCCGGAGAGCGAAAGGCGAAGGCTGCGCATGATGGTCGTTCCTGATGGTCAGGGAGCGAACTTCGCGGAGCGCAGCCGCCGAGACAAGCCTCGGCCGCGACACGATAATGTCGCAACACGCGGGCTTGGCTGGCGGTGTCGGGTTGTAAATGGGCGATCGGATGCGGTTCGGCTATTGCGAAAGACTGGACGGCAGCTTCTGGGCCGAGCCTTTCAACGCGGCGACCAATGCGGCGTTTCTTGCCGCGGCGCTGGCGGCCTTCTGGCTTTGGCCGGCAGGGCGTCCGTGACCGGAGCGTGCTCGCGCTGATCCTCATGGTCTTCGCGATCGGGGTCGGGTCCTTCCTGTTCCACACCATGCCAAATCGCTGGACGGTGGCGGCCGATGTCCTGCCGATCCAGCTCTTCGCCTTCGGCTATTTCGCCTTTGCGCTTCGGCGATTCTTTGGCGCGTCGAAGCGGGTGGCGGCCGCGGGGACGCTCGCCTTCTTCGGCCTCGCGCTCGGCCTCTCCTGGGCGGGGCGATCAATCCTGCCGGCGATGGTGGCGGGCTCCGCCGGCTATGCCGCGTTTCTGCTGGGGCTTATCGGCATTGCGCTCGCCATGCCGCGTGATCCCGTCCTCCGCCGGCCGCGGAGGCTGCTTGCTCTGGCCGGCTCGGCGTTCGCCGTTTCGCTGACGATGCGCAGTATCGACGGGCCGCTTTGCGGAGCCCTGTCGCTGGGCACCCATTGGCTCTGGCACCTGCTGAACGCGGTGGTGCTCTACACGCTGCTGCGCGCCGCGGCGCTGCCGGCGGGCAGGACGAGCATCACTGCTTCGTCATTTCCAGACAGGTGATGAGCTGGACGTAGCTCGGCGGTCCGCCGAGGCTCGCACCTTCGGTACAGGTCGTACGGGCCTGCACTGGGAATTCCGACCAGCGCATCTCGAGGGCGCCGCGGGCCTTTTCCTCATCGTCGCGGCAGGCGGCGACAGGGCGGCCGATCCCTGTGGAGGACTTGCCCGCGGCTTCGCAGGAGGCGGCGATATCGAAACGCGGCACCCCGTCGGCAACGAGAGTGACCGGGCTGGCCGAGAGGGAGAGCAGAACAACGCCGAAGGCAAGCATGGTGGACACTCCGCGGAATGCGCCCCGACACCGTCCCCGCGCCGATCAACCGATGGGCGACTGGCGCCGGGTCACGGTGATATCGGACGCAGTATGCACCGCGATATCGACGATGGCGAGATCGGGGCGATCAATTGCCGGATAGGCCGGTTTGCCAGTCATCCTTTGCACGAAGACGAGGCTGGCCAGAGCCGGATGCCCCGCCAGCCGCGAATGCGCCAGTGCTGGCTCCATCTCGCCCGGCAGGACGAGATGGACGCTGCGCCCGCCCTCGACGCAGGCCTGCAGGTCTCCGAGGTTAAATAGGCCGAGCGGCAGCAGCTCGACTCCCGTCAGCATCGCCATGCCCGGCCCGCTGGCGAGCGAGGCGAGGTCGCCGCCGACCAGGGTGGTGACGATCCGCGACGAGGTCATCGGCTTGAGGGCACGCGAAATCTCGAGCGCCTTGCCCAGAAGCTCCCGTTCGGAGATTCGCTGCGGTCCTTCGAACGAGATGGCATCGGCGACCTGCAGCCACGGCCGCTCCACAAGGCCGGGGAGGGGATGCAGGCTCGCATTGGCCATCAGCGCGTCGAGCGGGGCGACGCCATCCGGCACATCGGGGCCGAAGCCGCCGACGAACCGGGTGCCGAAGGCGCGCATCGCGAGGTTGCGCAGCATCAGCAGCGGCCGCAACGGTCCGACCCTGCTGACGCCGAGCGCCATGACGGCGCCCGAAGCCTCGATGAGGCGCAACAGCTCCAATTCGTTCCCATGGAGCGGCAGCATCAGTGGCGAAAGGCCGGCGCGCAGGCAGGCAAGCATGGAGACGATCGCCTCCGGCCCGAGCGGCGCCAGGATCGCCACGCTTGCCCCCGGCTGTCCCTTGTTGACGGTCAGGAGCCGCGCCAGCCGGTCGATGCGCTGTTCGAGCTGGAGAAAATTGATCGAGGCCGGGCTGACGTCGCTCCAGCCGCGTCGCCCCGGCGGGTCGCGCAAGGCCGCCTCATAGCCGCGTCCGCGGATCAGCGCCTTGAGCAGCGTGTCGATATCGAGCCCGTCGAGCAGGGCGGAAGCTTCGTCCTGTTCAGCCCGCATCGACGGCCCTTCAGTTCGCCGGCGCCGGCGCGGCCGGGAGGCGCGCCAGCATTTCGTTGGAAAGGAAATAGCCCGGCTGGCGCCCCGCCATCACGACGTTGCGCGCCAAAGCAAGCCAGGTGTCCGGCAGGTAATAGAGCGGCACGACGTAGAAACCCGACAGCAGCAGCCGGTCGAGGGCGCGCACCGCCGCGACGAAATCCTCGCGCTCGCGGGCGCCGAGCAGGGCCTGGAGCACGGCGTCGATGGCGGGAGATTTCACCCCGGCATAGTTGAGCGAGCCCTTACGCTCGGCATTCGCGGCACCCCAGCGGCCGATCTGCTCGTTGCCGGGCGAGGCCGAGGCAGGCCAGGTCCATTGGATCATGTCGAAGTCGAAGGCCGAGAGACGCCGCCAGTACTGCACGTCGTCGATCAGGCGGACGCTGGCCGCGATGCCGAGACGCCCGATCGACTGCGCGTAGTTCAGCGCGAGCCGCTCCTGCGGGCGGCTGGTGACGGTGATCTCGAAGGCGAAGGGCTCGCTTTTGCCGTTGCGCAGCACGCCGTCCTGCAGCGCGTAGCCGGCGGCCTTGAGCAGGTCGAGCGCCTTGCGCGCCTGCTCGCGGTCGCGGCCGGAACCGTCGGTCTCGGACGGCTTCCAGGCCCCGGCCAGGATGTCGTCGCGCACGGCACCGGGAAAGGCTGCGAGCAGCGCCTTCTCGCGCGCGTCTGCGGGCACGCCGAGGGCCGAGAGTTCCGAATCGGAGAAGAAGCTGCCGGCGCGCCGATAGACGCCGTGGAACAGGTTGCGGTTGACCCATTCGAAGTCGAACAGCAGCCCGAGCGCCTCACGCACGCGGATGTCGGAGAACACCGGCCGGCGCGTGTTGAAGACCAGCCCGGTCATGCCCTTTGGCGTGTCGAAATGCAGCGTCTGCCTGACGATGCGGCCGTCATGCACCGCCGGCACGTCGTAGCCCGTCATCCAGCGGGTCGGGTCGCCCTCCAGGCGGACATCATAGAGCCCGGCCTTGAACGCCTCGAACAACGCGTTCGAGTCCCGGTAGAAATCGTAGCGAATCTCGTCCGCGTTGAAGAGACCCTGCGTCAGCGGGTGATCCTCGGCCCAGAAATCCTTGCGCCGCTTCAGAGTCAGCGCTTCGCCCGGCCTGACCTCGCTGACCGCATAGGGACCTGAGCCGAGGGCAGGCTTGAAGCTGGTCTCGCCGAAGCTCTCCGCATTCGTCGCATGCCTGGCGAAGATCGGCAGGGCGCCGATCACCAGCGGCAATTCGCGGTTGGAGCCGTCGCCCAGCTCGAACTCCACCCGGCGCTGCGAGGGGGCCGAGGCCTTCGTGATCCGCGCCAGGCTGGAACGGTGGAACGGCTTGCCCTTCGTCTTCAGCATCTCGACGGTGAAGAGCACGTCGTCGGCTGTCACCGGGGTGCCGTCGGAGAACGTCGCGCGCGGATCGAGATCGAAGGCGAGTTTCCTGCGGTCTGCGTCGAGCTCCACGCGCAAGGCGAGCAGGCCATAAGCGGTGAAAGGCTCGTCTGCCGAACGGAAGAGCAGGCTCTGCTGAACGTATTTCGGCACGGCGTCGGGTGCGACGCCGAGCACGACCAGCGGATTGAGGCTGTCGAACGTGCCCTGGATGCCGAAGACGATACGCCCGCCACGCGGAGCCTTGGGGTCGGCATAGGGCAGGTGAGCGAAGCCGGGAGGGAGCGCCGGCTGGCCGTGCATCGCGATGGCGTGCTGCACCGGCACCGAATCGGCCAATGCCGATCTGCCGCGCGCCAGCAGGGCGAACGGGCTCAAGGCAAGCATCAAGTTGACCCTGCGGCGGCTCGCCACCGAGGGCAATCGCATAAAATCCATCGTCCGACCTGATTCCCTACGTCAGAATAGCATGGGCTGCAGGTCGTCACGCAGCTATTCGGGCTGGAATCTGGCGCGCGAACTCGCTAAAGGCGGGACAGGGTGTCATTCAAACGCCTCAATCGCCCTTGATGTGCACGGCTTGAAAAGGCTGGCGCCGCCATGCGATTGAGCCGTCGGCGGTGACACGCGCGGCTTGCGAAGTCGTGATCCCCGAATTCGCCTGATAAGGAAAGCCAAGGAATGTCCGCTTCGTTTCGCCTGTCATCGTCTGCCCTAGGGCTCGCCCTCAGCGCGGCGGTCGCCTTCTCGCCCGTCGCCGCTTTCGCGCAGGCCCCGCGGCCGGCGACCCCGGCGCGGCCGGCAGCCCCGGCTCAGCAGCCCGCCGCCCCGGCCCAGCAGCCGGGCGCCGCGGCGACCGGCCCGACCGTCGTCCAGGTCAAGCCGGAGCCTTCGCAGACCAGCTGGACCAAGGTCTGCGGCAAGGACCAGGGCGCCAACAAGGAAATCTGCTACACGACCCGCGACTTCGTTTCGGATCAGGGCCAGCCGGTGCTCGCGGCCGCGATCTATGACGTCAAGGGCGACCCGAACAAGATCGTCCGCTTCCTGATGCCGCTCGGCCTGCTGCTGCAGCCCGGCATCCGCTTCGGCGTCGACAACGCCCAGCCGGTCGGCGGCCGCTACGCGATCTGCTTCCCGAACGGCTGCTTCGCCGAGGCGCAGGTCAAGGACGACTTCATCAATGCGATGAAGAAGGGCACCACGCTGAACATCAGCGTCCAGAACCAGGGCGCCCGTGAGGTGACCTTCGCGATTCCGCTGGCCGATTTCGCCAAGGGCTTCGACGGCGCGCCGATCGATCCCAAGGTCCTCGAGGACCAGCAGAAGCAGCTTCAGGACGAGCTGGCGAAGCGCCAGGAAGAGCTGCGCCAGCGTCTCGGCGCCGGCGGCGCCAACGCGGCCCCGGGTGCCGCTCCCACGCCGGGCGCTCTTCCGGTTCCGGGCGCTGCCCCGGCGATCCCGCCCAAGCCCTGATCGGCCGGCTGAAGCCAAGAATAGAAAAGGCCGGCTCCAAGAGCCGGCCTTTTTGTTTTCCGTATACCGAAATGCTCAACTTGCTTGGCTGAAGACGCTTTCTTCAGTTCAGTTCGGTCCGGTCGATCCGATACCGGCCCTTGCGGTCTCGCCGGAAGAATTCCTTGGCGCGCGGATGGCGGACCGGTTCTCCGGAATCGTCGCTGACGAGATTCTGCTCCGAGACATAGGCGACGTATTCCGTCTCCTCGTTCTCCGCGAAGAGGTGGTAAAAGGGCTGGTCCTTCGACGGGCGCATGTTCTCCGGAATCGCCATCCACCATTCCTCGGTGTTGGAGAAAACCGGGTCGACGTCGAAGATCACGCCACGGAACGGGTAGACGCGGTGCTTGACCACCTGCCCGATCCGGAATTTGGCCGAACGCGCTTCCATAGTTGATCCATACTGAACCGGCCGATCCGCCGCCGGCTTACGTCCTCGCCGCCCTTGCGAGAGCAATGCGTCCTAAATGCGTCGAGATCAATGGATTAGGCCGTTTGTCCCATCACATTCCGTAGCGTTCCGCGAGATCGGGGTCGCGTGCCGCGACCTGGCGAGCAAGGTCGACGATCACCTTCGCCTGCTTCCAGGTGGCGTCGTCCTGCATCTTGCCGTCGATCATCACGGCGCCGGAGCCGTCCGGCATCGCCTCGATGATGCGCTTGGCGAAGGCGACCTCGGCCGGGTCGGGGCTGAAGACCCGCTTGGCGATCGCGATCTGCGAGGGATGCAGCGTCCAGGCGCCGGCGCAGCCGAGCAGGAAGGCGTTGCGGAACTGCGCCTCGCAGGCGTCCGTATCGGCGAAATCGCCGAAGGGGCCGTAGAACGGCTTGATCCCGGCGGCCGCACAGGCATCGACCATCTTGGCCAGCGTATAGTGCCAGAGATCCTGCTGGGCGATGGCGCGTGGCCCGCCATCGGGGGAGGGGTCCGCGATCACCTTGTACTCGGGATGGCCGCCGCCGACGCGCGTGGTCTTCATCGCACGCGAGGCGGCGAGGTCGGCGGGCCCGAGGCTCATGCCGTGCATGCGCGGGGAAGCCGTGGCGATCGCATCGACGTTCTTCACACCCTCGGCCGTCTCGAGGATGGCGTGGATCAGGATCGGCTTCGGCAGGGCATGGCGCGCCTCGAACTGCGCGAGCAGCTGGTCGACGTAATGGATGTCCCAGGGACCTTCGACCTTCGGGACCATCACCACGTCGAGCTTGCCGCCGATCTCCGCGGTGATCGCGGTTATATCGTCGAGGAACCAGGGCGAGTTCAGCGCATTGACGCGGGTCCACAGCCCGGTCTTGCCGAAATCCACGGCCTTGCCCATGGCGATGAAGCCGTCGCGAGCGGCCTGCTTGGCTTCGACCGGGATCGCGTCCTCGAGGTTGCCGAGCACGATGTCGACCTGGGGCGCTAGCTCTCCGACCTTTGCGCGCACCTTCTCCAGATGGGGCGGCACGAAATGGATCATGCGCTCGAGCCGCAGCGGCAGCTCGCGGTAAGGCTCCGGCGCGCCGATCGTGAGCGGACGAAAGAACTGGCGCGGCGTCTTGGTCGTCATCGGGCGCTCCGTGCTGCAACGCAGCGAATGTGGATGAGCCGATGGCACGCGTCCATCGGCCTTTCGATAAAGCAGTAGGTCTATATGCCTGGGTTTATTTTCCTTCCATGCCGCGTGGGTATTTAAGCCTAGGTTTAAAGTCCATCCGTTGCGTTGATGGCAGGGCGCCACGGTCCGAATGGCCTTGCCGGGCCTGCGTCATGCGCTAGATGCAGATGGCCGCGATGGGGTTCGGGCTCGGAGCGGGCGCCTTGACCGCAGGACTGACGCACCGATGGCCGACCTTCTCAGCATCTTCAACCTGGTGGCGCCGTTCTTCGGGCTGATCCTGCTCGGCTTCGCCATCGGTCGTTACAAGCAGCTGCCGGAGGCCGGGCTCGCCTGGCTGCAGTTCTTCCTGATCTATGTGGCGCTGCCGCCGCTGTTCTACAGGCTGATCGCCGACAAGCCGCTGAGCGAGCTCGCCAACTGGAAGTTCATCGCCGGCACGACCACGGCGACCTTCTGCGCCTTCTGCCTGTCCTTCGCGATCGGGCTGAGACACGCCAAGGGCGACATGCCGCAGGCGGTGATGCAGGGCGTCGCCGGGGCCTATTCCAACATCGGCTATATGGGGCCGCCGTTGATCCTGGCCGCGCTGGGGCCGGAGGCCAGTGCGCCGGTCGTGCTCATCTTCGTCTTCGACAGCGTCCTGCTGTTCTCGCTCGTTCCCCTGCTCATGGCTATCGCAGGCGTCGAGAAGAAGAGCGTGCTCGCCACGGCGCGCGAGGTGGTCTGGCGGGTTCTGACGCATCCGTTCAACGTCGCGACGCTTGCCGGCGTGCTGGCGAGCTATCTGAAGTTCGAACTGCCGGTGGCGCTCGACCGGATGGTGCTCTGGCTGTCGCAGGCCGCCGCGCCCTGCGCGCTCTTCCTGCTCGGCGTCACCGTTGCGCTCAGGCCGATGAAGACGATGCCCGGCGAGGTTCCGGCGCTGGTCGTGATCAAGCTCCTGCTGCATCCGCTGCTGGTCTGGGTTCTGCTCTCGGCGCTCGGCGGTATCCCGACCCACTGGATCTATGCCGCGATCATCATGGCGGCCCTGCCGCCGGCCCTGAACATCTTCGTGATCTCGACCCAGTATCGTGTCGGCGTCGAGCGCGCCTCCGCCTGCATCCTCGTCGGCACGATCGTGTCGATGGTCACGCTGCCGGGCTTCCTGTGGCTGGTGAAGACGGGCAGGATAACGGCCGATCTCTTTCACTAGAGCATTTCCGAGCGAAGTGGACGCCGGTTCGCGTGAAGAAAATGCGATGAAGCAAAGAATCTAAGGACGCCGATGCTGCCGCTGGACGACCTGCTGGTCCTCGATTTCTCGACGCTCCTGCCCGGGCCGCTGGCGAGCCTCTTCCTGAGCGAGGCCGGCGCGCGCGTCGTCAAGATCGAGCGGCCGGGTGGCGAGGACATGCGCGGCTTTCCGCCCCGTTTCGGCGAGACGTCAGCGCCTTTCGCCGTGCTCAACCGCGGCAAGGAGAGCGTCGAGGTCGACCTCAAGGCGCCGGATGCGCTGGCGCGGCTCAGCCCCCTGATCGCGAAGGCCGATATCCTGATCGAGCAGTTCCGGCCGGGCGTGATGGGGCGGCTCGGCTTCGGCTACGAGGCGCTGAAGGCGCTCAATCCACGGCTGATCTACTGCTCGATCAGCGGCTACGGCCAGCATGGGCCGCGCGCGCAGGAGGCCGGACACGACATCAACTATCAGGCGCTGGGCGGGCTGCTCGGGCAGTCGCTCAAGCGCGGCGACGCGCCGCCCCTGCCACCGCCGCTCGTCGCAGACATCGCCGGCGGCACGATGCCGGCCGTCCTCAACATCCTGCTGGCGCTGCGCCAGCGCGACCGCAGCGGGCAGGGTTGCCATCTCGATATCGCCATGGCCGATGCGATGCCGACCTTCGCCTGGTACGGGCTGGCGCAGGGCCAGGTGACGGGCTCCTTTCCCGATGGCGGCGAAGGCATGCTGACCGGGGCGAGCCCGCGCTATGGCCTCTATGCCACCGCCGATGGCTGGTTCCTCGCGGTCGGAGCGCTAGAGCCCAAGTTCTGGCAGAGCTTCTGCGAGGGGATCAGCCTCGATGAGAGGCTGCGCGACGACCGCCGCGATCCCGAGGCGACCCGCATCGAGATCGCGCGCATCATTGCAGGCGAAAGCGCCAGCCACTGGCGCGCCGTGGTCGAGCCGCTGGATTGCTGCTGCACTGTGGTGCGGACGCTGGAAGAGGCGGTCTCCGATCCGCAGATGACCGCGCGCGGCCTGCTCGATACGCAGGTCGAGGAACCCGGCGGCCGGCGGCTTGTCTCGACGCCGCTGCCATTGGCACCCGTATTCCGAGAGCAGGCGGAGGGGCTCCGGCGCGTCGCGGCGAGCGGCGCCGATACGCGGAAGACATTGGGCGAAGCCTGACCTGACTCCGCCGTCGTTCTCGGGCGGAGCCTTCTCGGCTCAAGGATAAACTCCGCGCAGACCCGAGAACTCTTGCCGGAAGAAACACATGAGCCCGCTTCGGCATGAGATGCTCGGGTCAGGCCCGAGCATGACGACCGTCCGTCAGGAAGCCGCCCCGCCCGCGAGCCCCTGCCGCATCACGAAGCGGCGCAGCGGGCCGATCCGCGACAGGGCGAGCAGGCCCGCGCCTCGCAGGAGATCGGCCGGCAGCAGGTCGGTCAGCAGCGTGCGGTTGAGCGCATCGACCGCGCCGGTCCGCAGCCTGACATCTGTCCGGCGCGCGGCGTCGTATTCCGCAATCACGGTCTCGCTGCCTGTGTCCGAAGCGCCTGCGAGCGCATCGCATAGCGCCGCGACATCGCGCAGGCCGAGATTGAGCCCCTGCGCGCCGATCGGCGGGAAGACATGCGCGGCCTCGCCGATCAGCGCCATACGGCCGGCGCCAAAGCGCTCGACCGAAAGCCCGCTCATCGGCACCCTCCCGCGCGGGCCTACCACAGTCATTGCGCCGACCAGCGACTGCACCTGCCTCTCGGCGCGAAGTGCGAAGGCGGCATCGTCGAGCGCCGCGACGGCTGCCGCTTCCTGCGGATCGAGCAGCCAGACCAGCGAGGAGCGTCGTCCGGGCAAAGGCACGAGCGTGCAGGGTCCCTGTCGCGTATGGAACTCGGTCGAGACCTCGCGATGATCGCGGCGGTGCTCGAAGATCGCGGTCAGCGCCACCTGCGGATAACGCCAGTCCCGGCTCTCGATTCCCGCGGCGCTGCGAACCTGCGAGTTGCGGCCGTCGGCACCGACCACGAGCCGGGCGCTCATCGGCGCGAAGCCCTCGCCGGACAGCCGGATGCTATCGGCTTGTGGCTCGATGGCACGGACCAGGCCTGGGATCATCCGCAGGCCGGGTACCGCACCGGCCTTCTCCGCCAGGATCGCCGTCAGATCGGCATTCTCGATGTTCCAGCCGAAGGCCTCGAGACCGATCTCGGATGCGCGGAACTCGACGGGCGGCTGGCGAAACAGGCTGCCGCTGTCGTCGACGAGGCGCATGACGGTGAGCGGCGCCGCCTTGTCGAGCAGGGCGCCCTGCACGCCGAGATCGGCCAGAAGTCGCCAGGAGCCGTCGAGCAGCGCGACGGTGCGTCCGTCACGCGGCGTCGCGACCGGGCCGAGCAGGGCGACACTGCGGCCTTCGCGGCTGAGCGCCAGCGCGGCCGCGAGGCCGACGGCGCCGGCGCCCACGATGGCGATATCGACCGGATCGGCGGTGTGCGTGCTCATGACACTTGGCTATCCGATGAACCGCGTTTTGGCCACGGGCCGCAAAGTCGCAAGGTGCGTTCTGCGTTCTGCAAGCTGCTGCTTTCGCGCATGATCCACTAAGGTCGGGCATCAAACCCAAGGGAGACGCCTTTCATGGTCAAAGCCATCCGCGCGCATAAAACCGGTGGGCCGGAAGTCCTCCAGCTCGAAGACATCACATTGCCGCAGCCGGGCCCCGGCGAGGTTCTGATGCGGAACCGGGCGATCGGCCTCAACTTCATCGACACCTATTTCCGCTCTGGCCTCTATCCGGCGCCGCAGCTGCCCTTCGTCCTCGGCAACGAGAGCGCCGGCGATGTTCTCGCCGTCGGGCCGAACGTCACGGAGTTCAAGGTCGGCGATCGCGTCTCGGTGGTTTCGACCCTCGGCGCCTATGCCGAGGAGCGCATCGTGCCCGCAGCCTCCGTCGTCCCGTTGCCGGACGGCATTTCCTATGAGGCGGCCGCCAGCATGATGCTGAAGGGGCTGACGGCCGAATACCTGCTGCACCGGACCTACAAGGTGAAGCCGGGCGACACCATCCTCGTCCATGCGGCGGCCGGGGCCACCGGCCTCATCCTCTGCCAATGGGGCAAGGCACTGGGCGCGACCGTGATCGGCACCGTCGGCTCGAAGGAGAAGGCCGAGCTTGCCAAGGCGCATGGCGCCGACCACGTCATCAACTACCGCGAGGAGGATTTCGCCGCGCGCGTGAAGGAGATCACCGGCGGGAAGCTCTGCGACGTGGTCTATGACGGCGTCGGTAAGGACACCTTCATGAAGTCGCTCGACACGCTGAAGCCCTTCGGCCTGATGGCGTCCTTCGGCAACGCGTCTGGCGCCGTCGAGGCTTTCAACCTCGGCATCCTCTCCGCGAAAGGCTCGCTCTATGTCACGCGCCCGACGCTCAATACCCACACCGCCAAGCGCGAGACCATGATCGCGATGGCGAAGAACCTGTTCGAGGCGGTGACGAGCGGCAAGGTCAAGGTGCCGGTCAACGCGACCTTCCCGCTGAAGGACGCCGCCGAGGCGCACCGCCTGCTGGAGTCGCGGGGCACCACGGGCTCGACGGTTCTGATCCCCTGATCCGGCAACGTCATGCCCGGGCTTGACCCGGGCATCTCGGGCCGGAAGGAACCCCGGGCATTGAAGGACGACCCGGTTTTCTCGGGTCTGCTCTCGCCTCCGCGCGAGAATGCCGCACCACCGCAATCCCGTGCTTCCGCTCGCCGGTTTGACCGAACCGCGCCGTCATTCCAGGGCGGGCCGCAGGCCCGAGCCCGGAACCCATGAACACCACGGCCCATCCAAAAGCGCGCCGATCCCGACAAGCCTTCTCGTCCGACCCTGTGTTCATGGGTTCCGGGCTCTTCGCTGACGCGAAGCCCCGGAATGACGGCGGATTCGCGTGTAAAATCGGCGCCCGCCAGCCGGGCGCATTTTTGTTTTGGCATCCATGAACCCGAAGGGCCGGCGCCGCGACAAATCGGCATCAGCGGGACACGCTGACAGCCATTCGGGACCAGGACGATGCCCAGCAAGCTTCAGATCACCGGCTTCCTTTTCGCGACCTTGACCCTTTCCGGCGTGGCGATGGCCCAGCAGGGCGGCGGAGCGGGTGGCGGCGCGGGTGGCGATGCCGGCGGCGGCGACACCTCGGTCATTGCGGTCCGGCTGAAGGATCAGGAGCGCTTGCGGGTTCCCCGCCCGGTCCGTACGAGCACCGAGGTTGCCGGTGCGAACTGCATCACCCATGCCTGCAACGAGCCGCCGAAGCGGGGCGAGCCGGTCGTCCATCTCGTCGACAATTGCGGCGGCGATCTCAGGATCGCGCGGGACCGCAGCGGACGCGCCGTCCGCCGGGTCTGCGAGTTCAACAACTGATCGTGGTTGCGCTCAAACGGCGACGCCGTGCAGATCGTAGGCGTCGGCACGCTCGATCTTGACGGTGACGATGTCGCCGGGACGCAAGGGACGCCGGCTCGCCACATAGACGTTTCCGTCGATCTCCGGCGCGTCCCATTTCGAGCGGCCCTTGGCGACTGTCGGACCGGCTTCGTCGATGATCACCGGGATGCGCTTGCCGACTCGGGCCTTGACGATGCGGGTGGAGATCTCGGCCTGCGCCTTCATGAAGCGATGCCAGCGCGCCTCCTTCTCCTCCTCGGGAACGAGGGTAAGTCCGAGGTCGTTGGCGGGGGCGCCCTTCACCGGCTCGTATTTGAAGCAGCCGACGCGCTCCAGTTTCGCTTCCTTCAGCCAATCGAGCAGGAACTGCACATCCTCCTCCGTCTCGCCGGGGAAGCCGACGATGAAGGTCGAGCGGATGGCGAGGTCTGGGCAGATGTCGCGCCATTTTCGGATGCGGTCGAGCGTGCGGTCCTGATGGGCCGGGCGCTTCATCGCCTTCAGGACGGAGGGCGAGGCGTGCTGGAAGGGGATGTCGAGATAGGGCAGCACCAGCCCTTCCTGCATCAGCGGGATGACCTCGTCGACATGCGGGTAGGGGTAGACGTAGTGCAGGCGCACCCACATCCCCATCTGCCCGAGTTCGCGGGCAAGCTCGAAGAAACGCGTGCGAACCTCGCGGTCCTTCCACATCGACGGCGCGTATTTGATGTCGAGGCCATAGGCGCTGGTGTCCTGCGAGATCACCAGCAATTCCCTAACGCCCGCCTTGGCCAGCTTCTCGGCCTCGCGCAGCACATCGCCGATCGGTCGCGAGACGAGGTCGCCACGCAGCTTCGGGATGATGCAGAAGGTGCAGCGGTTGTTGCAACCCTCTGAAATCTTCAGATAGGCGTAGTGCCGCGGTGTCAGCTTGATGCCCTGATCGGGCACGAGGTCGACGAAGGGGTCATGCCGGGGCGGCACCGCCTGATGCACGGCCGAGACGACGCTCTCATAGGCCTGCGGGCCGGTGATCGCGAGCACGTTCGGGAAGACGTCGCGGATCTGCTCGGGCTCGGCGCCCATGCAGCCGGTGACGATGACCTTGCCGTTCTCGGCCATGGCCGAGCCGATCGCCTCCAGCGACTCCGCCTTGGCGGAATCGAGGAAGCCGCAGGTGTTGACGATGACGAGGTCTGCGCCCGCATGGCTCTTCGAGAGCTCATAGCCCTCCGACCGCAAGGAGGTGATGATCCGCTCGGAATCGACGAGCGCCTTGGGGCAGCCCAGCGAAACGAAGGAGATTTTCGGCGCGACGGCGTTCATCGGCTGGTGGCTCGGTCAAAATGTCAGGAAGCGCCGCGCGTCACGGCACGCGATCGGCGCTTCCTTTGAACCTTTTCAACCTGTTTTGCAATCGAAAGCGCGTCAGGCCGCCTTGCCGGTCGCGACCGGCCGCTCCGGATCCTGCGTCCAGTCGGTCATCGAGCCGTCGTAGAGGGCGATCTCGTCGCGGCCGAGCACTTCGGAGAGCACGAACCAGTTCGCGGCGGCCGAATGCCCGGTGTTGCAATAGGACACGACCGGGCCGTTCGGCACCGTTGCGTAGAGCTTTTCCAGCTCTCCGGGCGCTTTGAGCTTGCCGCTACCCGGCACGAAGGCCTCGGCGTAGTCCCGGGGAATCGCCCCGGGGATGTGGCCGGCGCGCGTTGCCTCCGCCGCCTTCTCGCGCCCGTCGAAATAGCTCGGTCCGCGCGCGTCGACGAGGCTCGCCTGCTTGCTGCGCGAGGCGACGAGTGTGGCGTCCGTCGTGCTGCGCAGGCGCTGCTGGGCGATGATGGGATAGGGATCCGCGCCCTTCGGTGCCGATGCGCCGGTCTCGACGGGCCGCTTCGGATCGGCAGCCCACGCCTTGAAGCCGCCGTCGAGCACTGCCTGCTGGCCGTGGCCGATGAATTTCAACGTCCAGTAGACCCGCGCCGCCGCAGCGAAATCAGTCGCGGCCGTGCCTGCCGGGACGATGACGATATCGTCATGCGGCTTGATGCCGAGCCGTCCGACCAGCGCGGCGACATGGTCGAGCGGGGGCAGCAGGCCCGGCGCATTGCCGATCTTGGCGCGCCAGCCATCGGCCGCATAGTCGGAATGAACAGCGCCGGGAACATGCCCGGCCTCGAAGGCGTCCTTGCCACCATCGGCGGCGGTGCGGATGTCGATGACGACGAGTTTCTCGTCGCCAAGCCGGGCGGCGAGCGCCTCCGGCGAGATCAGTCCTGCGAACTCAACCTGGCTCATGCAGCGGCCTCCTTGTGCAGTTCGTCGATCACTTCGAGGCTGTAGGTCATCTCGGCCGTCGCCCCGAGCATGATCGAAGCCGAACAGTATTTTTCCTTCGACAATGTGACGGCGCGTTCCGCCTTGGCCTGCGAAAGGCCCTTGCCGGTGATGCGGTAGACGAGGTGGATCTTGGTGAAGACCTTGGGATCGGTGGTGGCGCGTTCGGCCTCGACCTCGACATCGCAGCCGGTGACCGATTCACGGCCCTTCTTGAGCATGCCGACGACATCGAAAGCCGTGCAGCCGGCGAGCCCGATCAGCAGCATCTCCATCGGCCGGATACCCAGATTGCGCCCGCCATATTCAGGCGCGCCGTCCATGATCATGGCGTGTCCGCTGCCGGACTCGCCCATGAAGGCCATGCCTTCCACCCATTTCGCGCGTGCTTTCATCGCGATCTCCCATCCGGATCGTGGCCCGGCCGGCGCGGTGGCCGGCTGGATTCGCAGCGGAGGCTAGGGCATCGAGCCGAAAAGGGGAATCCGCTTTTCCAGATCACCGATGCCGAACAATCGGGTCGATCAAGCGGCAGCGAACAGGTTGCCATGGGTGATGCGCAGCCGGATGCGCTCACCGATCGCCGGAGCGACCTGGCTGGCAAGATCGACCTCAAGCCGTTTCTTGAGCCCGTCGACCGCCACCTCCGCCCGGCGCAGCGGGCCGTTGCGACGCAGATGCTCGACCACGCCGGGCAGGGCCAGCGGCGTCTCGTCGACGATGCGCAGATGCTGCGGGCGGACATAGAGCGAGGCCGAACCGCCCTGGTTCTGCGTGATGCCGCCCAGCACCGGCCGGTCGCCGAAGAAGGCCTGGCTGCCGACGACCTTCACAGGGAGCTTGTTCACCTCGCCGAGGAACTCGCAGATGAAGGGCGTCGCCGGATGGTCGTAGACGTCGTCGGCCGAGCCGACCTGCTCGATGCGCCCCTCGTTCAGGATCGCGACGCGGTCGGCGAGTTCCAGCGCCTCTTCCTGGTCATGGGTGACGAAGACGGTGGTGTGGCCGGTGCGTCCGTGCAGTTCGCGCAGCCAGGCCCGCAGATCCTTACGCACCTTGGCGTCGAGCGCGCCGAAAGGCTCGTCGAGCAGCAGCACGCGCGGCTCGATCGCAAGCGCGCGGGCGAGCGCGACGCGCTGCCGCTGGCCGCCTGAGAGCTGGCTCGGATAGCGCTTTTCGAGGCCGGGCAACTGAACGAGTTCAAGCAAGTCGCCGACGCGCTTGCGGATTTCCGCGGAGTCGGGGCGCTCGTGGCGGGGCCGGGACTTCAGCCCGAAGGCGATGTTCTCGGCGACGTTCATCGTCTTGAACAGCGCATATTGCTGGAAGACGAAGCCGATGCGGCGCTCGCGCAGCGAGAGATCGCGCGTATCGGTCTCCCCGAACAGCACGCGGCCGCGATCGGCCTCTTCCAGCCCGGCGATCAGGCGCAGCAGCGTGGTCTTGCCCGAACCGGACGGACCGAGCAGCGCAACGAGCTCTCCCGGCTGGATATCGAGCGAGACCCCCCGCAGCGCCGGAAAGGTATCGAAGCGTTTCTCGATGGTTTCGATGGTGACGGCGACCGACATGGCGAGAAGTCCTTCGTCTGTGGGTCAGTGATGGCGGCTGGCGGCGATCACATCGCCGTAGTGCCATTCCAGCAAGCTCTTGAGCACGAGGGTGACGAGGGCGAGCCCCGCCAGCAGCGAGGCCACCGCGAAGGCGGCCGCGCCCATGTACTCGTTGTAGAGAATCTCGATGTGCAGCGGCATGGTGTTGGTCAGGCCGCGGATCTTGCCGGAGACGACGGCGACGGCGCCGAATTCACCCATCGCACGGGCGTTGCAGAGCAGAACGCCGTAGAACAGGCTCCACTTCACGTTCGGCAGCGTCACCGAGAAGAAGACGCGCCAGGGCGAGGCACCAAGCGTCAGCGCCGCTTCCTCGTCGGCAGAGCCGAGCGACTGCATATGCGGGATCAGTTCGCGAGCCACGAAGGGGAAGGTGACGAAGACCGTCGCCAGGATCAGCCCCGGCAACGCGAAGACGATCTTGAGATCGTTGGCTTGCAGCCACGGTCCGAAATAACCTTGCGCCCCGAAGAGCAGCACGAAGACGAGGCCGGAGATCACCGGCGAGACCGAGAAGGGCAGGTCGATCAGGCTGATCAGCAGATTCTTGCCGCGGAACTCGAACTTGGCGACCGCCCAGGCCGCCGCGATGCCGACGACGATATTGAACGGGACCGCGATCGCCGCGACGAGCAGCGTCAGCCGGATCGCCGCCAATGCGTCGGGCTCGATGATCGCGGCGCGATAAGCCGCCCAGCCCTTGGCACCGGCCTCGACGAAGACGGTGACGAGCGGCAGCAGCAGGAACAGCAGCAGGAAGGCGAGCGAGATCGCGATCAGGGCGATCTGCACACCCAAGCTTTCGCCGTGCGCCCTGCGGGTGGCTGGCCTGGCGGCCGAGGGCAGCGTCGCGTCAGACATCGCCGAACCTCCGGCGGGCGCGGGCCTGGATCAGGTTGCCCGCAAGGATCAGCGCAAACGAGATCAGCAACATCATCGTCGCCACCACGGCCGCGCCGGCATAGTCGAACTGTTCGAGCCGGATCACGATCAGCAGCGGAGCGATCTCCGAGACCATCGGGACGTTGCCGGCGATGAAGATCACCGAGCCGTATTCGCCGACGGCCCGCGCGAAGGCGAGAACGAAACCGGTCATAAGTGCCGGCAGGACCGGCGGCAGGATCACCCGAAAGATCGTCCGGAAACGGCTGGCGCCGAGCAGTGCCGCGGCTTCCTCGACATCGCTTTGCAGCTCTTCCAGCACAGGCTGCACGGTGCGCACGACGAAGGGCAGGCCGATGAAGATCAGAGCTACCATCACGCCGAGGGGCGTATAGGCGACCTTGCCGTCGAAGCCGAAGGAGAGATCGGTGAAGGGGATGGTGACGCGGAAGGCGAGCGGCGCCAGCAGCGAGCCGACCCAACCGTTCGGCGCGTAGATCGCCGCGAGCGAGATACCGGCCACCGCCGTCGGCAAGGCGAAGGGCAGGTCCACCGCCGCATCGATCAAGCGCCGGCCGGGAAACTCGTAACGCACCAGCACCCAGGCCAGGATCAGCCCGAACACGGCGTTGACCAGCGCGGCGAACAGCGCTCCGGTGAAGGAGAGCCGGAGCGCGGCCAGCGTGCGCGGCGAGGTGGCCACCGCCCAGATGTCGGCGGGGCCGGCGCTGGCCGCCTTCAGGAACAGAGCGGCCAGCGGTATCAGAACGATCAGCGACAGCGCCGTCACCGTGATGCCGAGCGCCAGCCCGAAGCCGGGCAGGATGCTGGGCTCGCGCCAGCGGAAGGGCGTCGTCGCCGCCATCATGGGGTCAACGAGCCGGCTTGTAGAGCTGGTCGAAGGTGCCGCCATCGCCGAAATGGGTGGGCTGCGCCTTTGCCCATCCGCCGAAGGCCCCATCGATCGTCACGAGTTCGACCTTCGGGAAATTGGCGACGTCCTTCGCATCGGCCGCTTCGGGGTTGCGCGGGCGATAGAAGTTCCGGGCGATGATCGCCTGCGCCTTCGGCGTGTAGAGGAAATCGAGATAGGCCTGCGCCGGCTCGCGGGTCTTCTTGGCGTCGACATTGGCGTCGACGAGCGAAACCGGCGGCTCCGCGAGGATCGACAGGCTGGGGACGACGATGTCGAACTTGTCGGCGCCGAATTCCTTCAGCGCCAGGAAGGCCTCGTTCTCCCAGGACAGGAAGACGTCTCCGATGCCGCGCTGGGTGAAGGTGGTGGTGGCGCCGCGCGCGCCGGTGTCGAGCACGGGGACATTGGCGAGGAGCTTGCCGATGTAATCGCGCACCTTCGCGTCGTCCTTGTTGAACGCCTTCTCGGCATAGGCCCAGGCGGCAAGGTAGTTCCAGCGCGCCCCGCCCGAGGTCTTCGGGTTCGGCGTAATGATCTGCACGCCCGGCTTCACCAGATCGCCCCAGTCCTTGATCGCCTTCGGGTTGCCCTTGCGGACGAGGAAGACGATCGTCGAGGTGTAGGGCGAGGAGTTGTGCGGCAGGCGCTTTTGCCAGTCGAGCGGCAGCTTCTTCGAGCGCTCGGCGATGGCGTCGATGTCGCCGGCCAGCGCCAGCGTCACCACGTCGGCGTTGAGGCCATCGATGACGGTGCGGGCCTGGGCGCCCGAGCCGCCATGCGACTGGCGGATCGTGCTGATCTTTTTATCGGGATTCTTGGCGTTCCATTCTTCGAGGAATGCCGCGTTGAGGTCGCGATAGAGCTCGCGGGTCGGATCGTAGGACACGTTCAGGAGTTCGGTCTGGGCGCGCGCGCCGGCGACGACGCCGAAGCAGAGCGTGAACGCTCCCAGAACCAGCCCGGCCCTAAGAAGGCGGCGAAATACGGGTCGCGTCATGTCAGGGCTCCGTTGTGTGCACGACGAAGTCGCAAGGGCGATCTTCTATCCGTTCTGAATAACAAACGAAACGTACTGAATTTACGGCCTATTCTCAATGATTTAGGGCAGTATGGCCCTTCCAAATTGAAGCGCTGGAAGAGAAAACGCATCTACCGCGATGGCGTTCCCGCCGTCGCCCAAACCATCGGCGGCTCTCAGGCCCGGCGGCGATCCTCGGCTGGATTCGCCACGGCCAGAAGCGAACCGAAGGCATGGCCGAGCAGGACAAGGACCGGCCCGCTGGCCGGCAGTTCCGAGAGCTTTTCCGGCAGGGTCGCGATGGTCGCGGCGATACGCGCCTCGTCGGGCCGCGTCGCCGACAGCACGGCGACGGCCGGCGTCTGCGGATCGAGCCCAGCAGCAATCGCGCGCTCACGGAAGCCGGGCAGGGTGGCGCGGGCCATGTAGATCACCGTGGAGGCGGCCGGGTCGGCCATCGAGCGCCAGTCCAGATCCTCAGGCAGCTCGCCCTTGCGCGAATGGCCGGTGACGAATTGCAGGCGCCTTGCATGGTCGCGATGGGTCAGCGACAGCCCGAGCGAGGCGGCCGCGCCCTGCGCAGCCGAGATGCCGGGCACGATCGCGACCGGGATGCCGGCGGCATGGCACGCATCGATCTCCTCGCCGGCGCGGCCGAAGATGCCGGGGTCGCCGCCTTTCAGCCGCACCACATGCTTGCCTGAGGCGGCGAGCGAGACGATCAGCGCGTTGATGTCGCCCTGTTTCACCGAGGGGCCGTAGCCGGTCTTGCCGACGAGCATGCGCTTGGCCTCGCGCCGCGCCAGTTCGAGCACGCCGGGCGAGACGAGGTCGTCATAGAGGATGATGTCGGCGCTCTGGAGCGCGCGGATCGCCTTCAGCGTCAGCAGTTCCGGATCGCCGGGGCCGGCGCCGACCAGCGTGACGCGGCCCTTGCCGTCATGCACCGCCTCGATCTGCGCGAGCCGTGCGAAAAGCTCCGCTTCGTCCTGCGGGCCGGGCTTGCGCTCGGGCTCGGCCATCGCCCTGGCAGCGAAGAGCTCCCAGAAGGCGCGGCGGAGCGTGAAGGGTAGTTCGCGGGCCTGGACCGCCGGGCGCCAATCGGCCGCAGCCTGTGCCCAGTTCTTGAGGCCGGCCGGGAGCAGTGCCTCGATCTTGGTGCGGATCGCCTGGCCGAAGACCGGGGCGGCACCGTCCGTCGAGACGGCGACGATCAGCGGCGAGCGGTTGACCAGCGCACCGAAGGCGAAATCGCAGTAGTCCGGCTTGTCGACGATGTTGACCGGCACGCCGGCCTGCCGCGCGGCGGCGACGAAGGCGCGGATCGCGTCGGAATCATCGAGATCGGCAACGGCGAGCGCCGCTCCATCGAGATCGCTGGCCCGCCAGCCCCGGCCGTGGACATGCACGCGGTTATTGATTTCGCTATTCGACAGATCGGCGAACAGCGCCGTCTCGCTTTCGGCGAAGACATGCAGCTCGGCGCCCGCGGCAGCGAGCAGCTCGGCCTTCCACACCGCGCCTTCGGTCGCGCCGGCCAGAACGACCTTGCGCCCGTCCAGCTTGTGGAAGAGCGGCAGCGTGGCCAGCGGCTCGATTCGCCCCGGGGTCGTCGTCGGCTGTCTTTCGGTCATCGCGTCGTCGCCACGGCCTTCTCGTTCGTCGCGCCGGGCTCGCCCCCCGCCGGTGGCGTCAATAGCCACAGCGCGGCCAGTGCCAGGATGATAAGGCGAAAGCAAAGATCGAACCAGCGCCCGCGCGCCTCGGTCGCCGGCCGTGCCGGAAGCAGTGCCTCGATCTCCGCGTGCATGCTGTCCTCCGCGATATTGATGGGGCTCGCCCGGCCTGTGTCGCCGCGCCTGCTTGTGGTCGATGCCGTGCTCATTCGGCCGCGATCCCGGATGCGGCCCGCGCCGCCTTGCGACGGTCGAGAATATTGCGCTCGGCGCCGTCATAGCCGCGCTGATAAGTGGCGCTGAAGGATTCGCGCGCGTGCAGCCATTGCGGAACCGGCTGGCGCGCCGCGCTCGCCTCCGGCAGCTCGATCGTGTCGAAACCGCTGGACAGGGCATAGGCGAACTGATCGGCGATCAGCGGGCCATTGGCGCGGATTTCGCCCTCGAAGCCGGCACGGCGGACCTGCCGGGCGAGGCTGAAACCGCGCCCGTCCGAATAGGCCGGGAAGGCGATGGCAACGAGTGCGAGCCGCGCCAGGAAGGGCGCGAGTTCGGCGAACGGGACGGAGTTCGGCAGGATCACACCGATCTCCTGATCAGGAGTTTGCGCTGCAAGCGCTTCCGTCAGAGCCTCCCAAGGCACGAGCGCCGCCGGGATGTTGCCGATCGCGGCACCATCGCTGCGGGTCCAGCGATCGTCCCGGCTTCCATTGCGATCAAGCAGCGGCATGGGCGGTCTCCTGGAATGCTGTCTTGAATGGCCCGAGGCCGATGCGGCGGACGTTGTCGATGAAGCTCTCGCCGTCGGTGCGCTCCGCCAGATAGACGGAGACGATCCTCTCGATCGCGTCCGGCACGTCTTCAGCCGCGAGGYCCGGCCCCAGGATTTCGCCGATCGCGGCGTTCTCGGTGGCGTCGCCCCCGAGCGTGATCTGGTAGGATTCGATGCCGCGCTTTTCCAGGCCGAGAATGCCGATATGGCCGACATGGTGGTGGCCGCAGGCGTTGATGCAGCCGGAGATCTTGATGCCGAGTGGCCCGATCTCGCGTTGGCGGGCATCCTCGGCGAAACGCTGCTGGATCGCCTGAGCGATCGGGATCGAGCGGGCCGTCGCCAGCGCGCAGTAATCCAGGCCGGGGCAGGCGATGATGTCGGTGACGAGGCCGATATTGGCGGCGGCCAACCCGGCCTCGCCGAGCTTCTGCCAAATTGTCAGGAGATCGCGCTGGCGCACATGCGGCAGCACGAGGTTCTGCGCATGGGTGACGCGCAACTCGTCGAAGGAATAGCGCTCGGCCAGATCGGCGACGAGGCGCATCTGCTCGCTGGTCGCGTCTCCCGGCGCCTGGCCGAGCGGCTTCAGCGAGATCGTCAGCGCGGTGTAGCCCGCCAATTTGTGCGGCGTCGTATTGACCTCGACCCAGCGGGCGAAGGCCGGATTGGTCGCCTTGGCCGCTTCCAGCGTGTTGCTCACGGCCGGCAGCGTCTCGTAGGACGGCGGTGCGAAATAGGCGGCGATGCGCGCCAGCTCTTCGGGATCGGCATTGATCGACGGGCCGTCGAGCTGCGCGAACTCGGCCTCGACGCGGCGGGTGAATTCCTCTGCGCCGGTCTCGTGGACCAGGATCTTGACGCGCGCCTTGTACTTGTTGTCGCGCCGGCCTTCGAGATTGTAGACGCGCATGATCGCCTCGAGATAGGCGAGCAGGTCATTCTTCGGCAGGTAGTCGCGCACGACCTTGCCGATCATCGGCGTGCGGCCGAGCCCGCCGCCGACGCTGACCTCGTAGCAGACCTCATGCGTGTCCGGATGGCGCCGCAGGCGCAGCCCGATGTCGTGCGCCCTGGTCACGGCGCGGTCATGCTCGGCGCCGGTCGCCGCGATCTTGAACTTGCGCGGCAGGTAGCTGAACTCGGGATGGGCCGAGGACCATTGCCGGATCAATTCGGCGGTCGGGCGGGGGTCCTCGATCTCGTCCTGCGCCACGCCGGCGAAATGATCAGCCGTGACGTTGCGGATGCAATTCCCCGAGGTCTGGATGCAATGCATCTCGACATCGGCGAGCAGCCCGAGGATTTCCGGGATGTCGCGCAGCTTCGGCCAGTTGAACTGCAGGTTCTGGCGGGTGGTGAAATGGCCGTAGCCGCGGTCATAGCGCTCGCCGATCAGCGCGAGCTGGCGCAGCTGCCGGGAGTTCAGCGTGCCGTAGGGGACGGCGATCCGTAGCATATAGGCGTGAAGCTGGAGATAGACGCCATTCTTCAGCCGGAGCGGCTTGAACTCGTCCTCGGTCAGCGAGCCGTCGAGCCGGCGCGAGACCTGATCGGTGAACTGTGCCACCCGCTCCCGCACGAAACGCTCGTCGAATTCGTCATAACGATACATGGATCAGCCCTTCGGCCCGGAGGCGATGCCTTCACCGGCCTGCTTGCCGAGATCGGGTCGGTTGCTGGGGCCGAGCGTCTTGAAGCGCTCGCGAAAATGGCGTGGAATCGGGCGGCCGGTTTCGACCGCCACATCGACGAGATAGGCGTCGACGACCCTGTTTCCGCGAAGCTCTGCGGCGGCGAAGGCTTCGAGCCGGTCGGCTGCCGGGTCGTCGGCGGCGACGAGCGCCAGCGCCGGATCRCGCGTCCAGGCCAGAGCGTCGGCGCCGTCATTGCTCGCGAACACCACATCGCCGTCGAGCAGGTCGTTGGCGAGCAGGATCGCGGGCAGCGGCACGCGTTTCGTCGCGGCGGCCATTACGCGGCCTCCGGCAGAGTCAGCGTCAGCCCGTCGCGCGCCATGACCCGCCAGCCTTCTACGGCTTCCAGTGCATGACTCCGGCCCTGTCGATCGACGACGTTCAGAACTGCCACGATAACGCCCATCCCCGTTCGGTCTTCCGAACAGGATTTTACGCTACAGGCGGGGTATGGCTCAATTCACATCAGGTAGTCGGTTTTTTCGTATTATCGACGCTGTAGAGTAGAATTATCCTGAAGAAGGAGTTTTGGGCCGATCCGTCGCAAAATTTTGCCATCTCGGCAGCGTCCGGCACGAAGGGAGGGCGCCGCCCGGATCGACCTATCGTCAGGCGCTCTTCAGGATCGCCTCGACGATCTCCTGCACGTCCAGCGCCTCGCGCAACGTCGCCAGATGATGCGGCTCGCCACGCGTCAGTTTCGCGACGCCTTCGAGCTGGCGGCGCAGCGCCAGGGGGCGCGCTTCGTTCTGCGAGAGAGCCTCCGGATCGCGCTCCCAGGAGCCRTCGGCTAGACGCCGCTCGGCCTGCGACCAGTCGCAGAGGCGCACCGCGCCCTTGTCGCCTTCGAGCGTCCAGACGTTGTGGTCGTCCTTCGCCGTGGTGCCGACGCTGCCGGTGAGGGTGACGGGCAGCGCGCCTGCCGTCAGCGTCGCCTCGATGCGGCGCTCGCTCTTGCCGGGCTCGGGATAGACAGCCTTGCCAGCGAGGCCGGCGAAAGGCCCCGCGATACGACGTGTCAGGAACAGGAAATGCGAGACGACCTCGCGGGTGAAACCGCCCTGCACCCGCCCGTCGAGCCAGCCGGCCGCATCGGCCTGCCAGGAGCGCGGCCAGGTCGCGAAGGCGACCTCGATCGAGATGCGCCGGGGCGTGCCGACGACGCCCGAGGCGATCCATTCCTGCAGCCGTCCGACGGCCGGGGAGGAGGCGAAGGGGAAGTTCACGGCGCCTTGCTCCTTCGCTTCCGAGACGAAGGCGCGTGCATCGGCGAGATCGACCGCCAGCGGCTTCTCGCAGAACACGGCCTTGCCGGCGGCAAGCGCCACCCGGGCATGGGCGAGATGGGAGGTGGGCGGGGAGGCGATGTAGACGCAGTCGCTGGCGGCGATCAGGGCAGCGGCGTCGGGCTGGTGCGGGACCGCGGGCAGGGCGGTCGCGATCCGTTCCATGGCCGCGGAGGAGGGGTCCCAGATGCCGGAGACCTGCAGGGCCGCGGCCGGCTGGTCGAGCGCTGCGCGCAGCATGCGCTCGCCCATGATACCGGCGCCGATCAGGCCGAAGGAGATTGAGGTCTGGGGCATGGGAGGTCTCGAGCAGGCGGTTGATGGAATTGCCGCGCCCTGCATGGCATGCCGCGACGGTCGGACGGAAGCCGCTTTAGCTGCAGGATCAAGTCGGTGTCGCGACAGTGCGCATCCGCGCCGTCAGCGAAAGCCCCATCACCGCCAGCGCGAACAGCACCCAGAGCGGGTCGGCGCGATTGAGCAGGAACGCTTCCAGCATGCCTACATAGGTCATGAAGATCACGATCATGACGAAGAGATCGGCAAGCCTGCGATTGGCCGGCGCACGCCAACTCGCGAGATAGTTCAGCAGCGGCTTGCCCATGAGCAGATAGATCATCACCGCCGCACCCGGGACGCCGAAGGCCAACGCCGCGTCGAGATAGCTGTTGTGGCCGGAGCCGATGCCGCGCACATCCCAGCTTGCCTCGAAGTTCTCCTCGAGGCCGGTGACGATCGGCGTCTGCCAGAAGCTGGCGTAGCCGTAGCCGAGCCAGGGCCGCTCGGCGATGTGCCGGAGCGCGAATTTCCAGATCTCGTCGCGGCCAGTGAAGGTCGGATCGGAGATCAGCGCCGCACTGAGTGCGTGGAGCTGCGGCGAGATGACGGAGCCGACGGTCAGGGCGGCGATGGCCGCGACCAGGACGAGGTGCAGCAGGATCGTCAGGCCGGGCCGTCCGGTGATGCGGCTCAGGAATACGAGGCCGATCGTCAGCGGCAGGAAGCCCAGTGTCGTCTTGGAGCCGCTGTTGAGCACGAAGAGCACGCCGAGCGCCACGATCAGGCCGCCGCGCCAGCGCAACCCGCTGCGCCAGGCGTAGATGCCGAACATCGCCATGATCGAGAAAACCGGTGCCGCGAAGTTCTTGTGGCTGAGGTGGCCGCGCCAGTCGCCGGCATGGACGCCTTCGGCGCCTTCCGAGCTGTGGACGGCGAGATGCGGTGCGAGCAGTAGCGCCCCGTAGACCAGTGCCAGCAGCAAGAGGCAGGCATTGGCTGCGGCGGTCGCGAAGCTTCGTTCGTCGCGCGGCAGGACAAGCACGCCGGCAATGATGGTCATCACGATCGCCGCGAGCAGAAGTCCGCGCAAGGACGCGGTCGGATCGAGCGACTGGGCGGCTGAAAGCGCTGCGATGCCGAAGATGATCGCCCAACTGCCGCTGCCGAGCCGAGCCAGAACCRCCCGCTGCGTCAAGCTCAGCATCGCGACCAAAAATGCGAGGCCAAGGACGAAATAGCCGATCTGGTTGACGATATTGCCCGTGGATTCGCCTGGCGCAGTCGCCTCGGGCGGCCCGGCGAAGGGCTGGAGCGACATCATCAGCACGAACAGGCCGAAGCCGGCGAGGCCGTTGCCGAGCGCACCCGTTCCGGCAATACGCGCGGTTGAGCCGGATCGTGCCGGCTGGTTGGTGATCGAGCCCTGGACGCTCTCGCTCATGGCCGCTTCGCGTTGGACTGGACGACCTTGCTCCGGGGAGCCGGGCTGGCTGTCGACACCGTAGGCTCTGACATATTAAGGGCCTCTAACTCCGCCAGCCTGACGGCAAAAGCACCTGACGACGCTGCCGTTTACGTCTCTTTTACGCCGACGCGTTGAGCTTCGCGCCATAAGCATAAGATCGAATCGGGAGCAACCATGTCCGTCCCCGCCGCCGCGAGCGAGCAGGCCCGCCTGGACGAGCTGGCGCAGTATGACATCCTCGATACGCCGGGAGAGGAATCCTTCGACCGGATCACGCGCCTCGTTCGCCGCACATTGAAGGTGCCGATGGCGACCGTGACCTTCCTCGACGGCCACCGGCAGTGGTTCAAGTCGCGCGAGGGCTTGTCCGATTGCGAAGGAGATCGGCGTAGCGCGCTCTGCGATGTCACGATCCGCCGTGGCGAGCCGTTGATCGTGCCCGATACCCGTGCCGATCCGCGCTTCACCGACAACCCACTCGTCACCGGCGCGCCGCATCTGCGCTTCTATGCCGGCATACCGCTGCGAGGCGAGGGCGGTCACAATATCGGCACGCTCTGCGCCATGGACACCGCGCCCCGCGCCTTCAATGGAGAGGATGTTGCGATCCTCGCCGATCTCGCCGCGATCGTGATGGACGAGCTCCGGTTGCGTCTGCTGGTGTCCACCGATGTCCTGACCGGCGCACTCTCACGCCGCGCCTTCCGCAATGAAGCCGGCAAGGCGATCGCCCTCGCGCTGCGCCATCGCCATGAGACGAGCTGTATCGCCTTCGACCTCGACCACTTCAAGACGGTGAACGACACGCAGGGCCATGCCGGCGGGGACACCGTGCTGGCCGGCACCGTGGCCGCCTGCCGCGACCTGCTGCGCCAGAGCGACCTGATCGGGCGCCTAGGGGGCGAGGAATTCGCGATCCTGCTGCCGCATACGGGGCTGCAGGCCGCTCTCAGCGTCGCGCAGAAGCTGCGGGAAAGCATCGCCGCCCAGCGCTTCGAAGGCGTCGACGGGCCGTTCGCCGTGACCGCGAGCTTCGGCATCGCGGCGCTTTCAACTGCCGCATCGGACCTCGAAGCCGTGCTTCAGCAGGCTGACGAGGCGCTCTATGCCGCCAAGACCGCGGGTCGCAATCGCTGCATTGCGGCCCATGCAGGCGCTGCGAGCAGCTCGCCCTTCGGTCGGCGCGTGCTCAAGGCCGGCAGCATCGTGTTCAACGGTGGCCGCTCGGTGATAGACTGTACCGTCAAACGCCTTTCCGACGAGGGCGCCAGCCTTGCCGTGATCGATTCGGCCGGGGTGCCCAGCCGTTTCAAGCTCGCCATCGAAGCCGATAACTTCTCGCGTTTCGCGCATGTGGTCCGCAAGGCTGGCCCTGAGATCGACGTTCAGTTCGCCTGAGGTGGTTCAGATGGAGCGCCGGTGGCGTTGCGTGTGCGTGCGCGGCACTTCAGGGGTTCGACGGCAGCTGCTGAGCCATTCATCCCCGCTTTCCACAACGGCTTGTATCCAGCACATACGAGAATTGACGGATGAATGGAAATGACCGCTAAATGTAGTGGTCACGGTCTCTCGAATCGCAAGATCGAGAGCTAAGAGGGAAGCCGGTGCGAAGCCGGCGCTGCCCCCGCAACTGTCAGCGGTGAGTTCTCGTCCAGCGTTAAGTCACTGAGGTCGCAAGGCCTTGGGAAGACGGACGAGAACGACGACCCGCGAGCCAGGAGACCTGCCGCGACCCTAGTTAACGTCCTCGGGCGGGGTGTCCCGGTGGTGCGCTGGCAGGTCGCGGCCTCTCTTTGTCGCGCGCCCTTTCCACGCGTCCGCCTTGGCCTTTGCCCCCAACATCTTGATCTTGGGGTTTGGAGCCGATGTCTCTTTCCGTTGAAGCCGAACGGCCTGCGCCGGCGTCGTACAGTGCCGAAACCGTTTCGCAGCCGCGCGCCGCTGCGAGCGAGCCGGGCTTCCAGGTGATCCGCCGCAACGGCGCGGTCACGCCCTTCGACGCCTCCAAGATCGCGGTGGCCCTGACCAAGGCGTTCCTGGCTGTCGAGGGCTCGAGCGCCGCCGCCTCGCGCCGCATCCACGACATCGTCGCCGACCTCACCACGCAGATCGTCGCCGGCCTGACGCGCCGCGCCGATGCCGGGCGCACCTTCCATATCGAGGACGTGCAGGACCAGGTCGAACTCGCGCTGATGCGCTCCGAGCATCACAAGGTCGCCCGCGCCTATGTGCTTTATCGCGACGAGCGGACGCGGGAGCGGGCGAGGGCGCTGGCCGAGGCGAAGCCCGCCGCAGCCGCAGCCCCGTCGCTGCAGATGAAGCTCGCCGACGGCGTGCTGGTGCCGCTCGATGCCGGGCGATTGGCCAAGGTGGTGCGCGAAGCTTGCGCCGGGCTCGATGGCGTTTTGGCGGAACCGGTCCTCGCCGAGGCGCAGCGCAATCTCTACGACGGCATCTCGCTCGACGAGCTGGCGCTCGCCCCGATCCTGGCCGCGCGCACCCTGATCGAGTCCGAGCCGAACTATGCCCAGGTCTCGGCGCGGCTCCTGCTCGACAAGCTGCGGCGCGAGGCGCTGAGCTTCGTCCATGGCCATGCCGAACAGGCGACGCAGGCCGAAATGTCAGGGCGTTATGCCGACTACTTCCATGCCTATGTGAAGACCGGCATCGAGAACGAGCTGATCGATCCCGAACTCGGCCGTTTCGATCTCGCCCGCATCGCTACCGCTCTCAAGCCCGAGCGCGACCTGCATTTCGACTATCTCGGCTTCCAGACGCTTTACGACCGCTACTTCCTGCATGTCCGCGGGAACCGCTTCGAGCTGCCACAGGCCTTTTTCATGCGCGTCGCGATGGGCCTCGCCATCCGCGAGATCGATCGCGAGGCGCGGGCGATCGAGTTCTACGATCTGCTGTCGTCCTTCGATTTCATGGCCTCGACGCCGACGCTGTTCAATTCGGGCACGCTCCGCCCGCAGCTGTCCTCCTGCTTCCTGACCACCGTTGCCGACGATCTCGACGGCATCTTCAAGGCGGTGAAGGACAATGCGCTTCTGGCCAAGTATTCCGGCGGTCTCGGCAACGACTGGACGCCGGTGCGCGGATTGGGCGCCCATATCAAGGGCACCAATGGCGAGAGCCAGGGCATCGTGCCGTTCCTGAAGGTCGCCAACGACACGGCGATCGCGGTCAACCAGGGCGGCAAGCGAAAGGGCGCGGTCTGCGCCTATCTCGAGACCTGGCATGTCGACATCGAGGAGTTCCTCGATCTCCGCAAGAACACCGGCGATGACCGCCGCCGCACCCATGACATGAACACGGCGAACTGGATTCCCGACCTGTTCATGCAGCGCGTCGCGGCCGGCGGCCAGTGGACGCTGTTCTCGCCCGACGAGACGCCGGACCTGCACGACCTCTACGGCAAGCCGTTCAAGGCGGCCTATGAAGCCTATGAGGCCAAGGCCGACCGCGGCGAGCTCAAGGTGTTCAAGCGCGTGGCCGCGCTCGATCTCTGGCGCAAGATGCTGACCATGCTATTCGAGACCGGGCATCCCTGGATCACCTTCAAGGATGCCTGCAATCTGCGCTCGCCTCAGCAGCATGCCGGCGTCGTGCATTCGTCCAATCTCTGCACCGAGATCACGCTCAACACCTCGGCCGATGAGGTCGCGGTCTGCAATCTCGGCTCGGTCAACCTCTTTGCCCATGTGACGGCGGAGGGGCTCGACCAGGCCCGGTTGGCGAAGACGGTGAAGACCGCCATGCGGATGCTCGACAATGTCGTCGACATCAATTTCTACACGATCCCGGAGGCGCGCCGTTCCAACCTGCGCCATCGCCCGGTGGGCCTCGGCATCATGGGCTTCCAGGACTCGCTGCAGACCCTGCGCCTGCCGGCGGCTTCGGAAGGCGCGGTCGCCTTCGCCGACAGCTCCATGGAGGCTATCAGCTTCCATGCGATCTCGGCCTCGGTCGATCTCGCCGCCGAGCGCGGCCGCTATCCGAGCTTCGAGGGCTCGCTCTGGTCGAAGGGCATCCTGCCGATCGACTCGCTCGACATCCTCTCGGAAGCCCGCGACGGCGATGTCGAGCTCGACCGCTCGGCGACGCTGGACTGGGAGCCGCTGCGCGAGCGGGTGAAGACCATCGGCATGCGCAATTCGAACACGATGGCGATCGCGCCGACCGCGACGATCTCCAACATCGTCGGCGTCTCGCAGTCGATCGAGCCGTCCTACAGCCAGCTCTACGTCAAGGCCAACATGTCCGGCGACTTCACCGTGGTGAATGCCGGGCTCGTGCGCGACCTGAAGGCGAGGGGGCTTTGGGACGAGGTGATGGTCTCTGACCTGAAATACTATGACGGCAAGGTCAGCGGGATCGACCGCGTTCCGGACGACCTCAAGGCGCTCTACGCGACCTCCTTCGAGATCGAGACGAGCTGGCTCATCCGCGCCGCGGCGCGCCGGCAGAAATGGATCGACCAGGGCCAGTCGCTCAACCTCTACATGGCGCAGCCCTCGGGCCGGAAGCTCGACGAGGCTTATCGCTTGGCTTGGCGGCTCGGCCTGAAGACGACCTATTACCTGCGCGCGCTTTCGGCGACCCATGTCGAGAAGTCGACGCTGAAGGGGACGGACGGCAAGCTCAACGCGGTCTCGTCTGGCGTGCCGGTCGCAGCAAAGGCGCCTGTCGTGGCCGCGCCGATCCTGGTCGATATCCCGCTGGAGAACGGCATGGCCGTGCCCAACGCCTGCTCGATCGACGACCCGACCTGCGAAGCCTGCCAGTAACAACCGCCGTCATTCTCGGGCGAAGCGAAGCGCAGACCCGAGAATCTCGACCGGAGGAGGGCGCTGGACCCCTCCTTTGGCCGGAGATGCTCGGTCAGGCCCGAGCATGACGCCCTTCATTTCACGAACGGAATTTTCCCATGCTCGACTGGTCCGACACCAAGCCCGCGACCCCGGCCAACCCCGCCATCCTGACCAACCCGACACCCGCGGCCGACGCCACCGGGCTGGGCGCCATCGACCGCACCGGCGGGCGCGTCAGCGTCGACGAGAAGCGGATGATCAACTGCCGCGCCGACGTGAATCAACTCCTGCCGCTAAAGTACAAATGGGCTTGGGAGAAGTATCTCGCCGGCTGCAACAACCACTGGATGCCGACCGAGGTCTCGATGCAGGCCGATATCGCGCTGTGGAAGTCGAAGGACGGGCTGACCGAGGACGAGCGGCGCATGCTCAAGCGCAATCTTGGCTTCTTCGCGGCGTCCGAGAGCCTCGTCGCCAATAACATTGTGCTCGCGATCTATCGCCACCTGACCAACCCGGAATGCCGGCAATATCTGCTGCGCCAGGCCTTCGAGGAAGCGATCCACACGCACACCTTCCAGTACATCGTCGAGAGTCTCGGCCTCGACGAGGGCGAGCTGTTCAACATGTATCGCGAGGTGCCTTCGATCACCGACAAGGCGGCGTGGGCGCTGAAGCATACGCAGAGCATCGAGGACCCCGATTTCAGCACGGGGACACCCGAGAACGACCAGGCGCTGCTGCGCGACCTGATCACCTTCTACGCGATCTTCGAGGGCATGTGGTTCTACACCGGCTTCGCGCAGATCCTCTCGCTCGGCCGGCGCAACAAGATGGTCGGCATCGCCGAGCAGTATCAGTACATCCTGCGCGACGAGTCGATCCATCTGAACTTCGGCATCGACGTGATCAACCAGATCAAGATCGAGAACCCGCATCTCTGGACCAGGGCCTTCCAGGACGAGGTGCGCGGCATGATCCGCGATGCGGCCGAGCTGGAAGCCTCCTATGGCCGGGACACGATGCCGCGCGGCTTCCTCGGGCTGAATGCGGCGCTCTGCGAGCAGTACATGCACTTCATCGCCAACCGCCGTTGCGCCCAGCTCGGCCTCGCGCCCGTCTTCGGGGAGACCGAGAACCCGTTTCCGTGGATGTCCGAGGCGATGGATCTCAAGAAGGAGAAGAACTTCTTCGAGACCCGCGTCATCGAATATCAGAACGGCGGCGCGCTCAGCTGGGAGTGAGGGCAGGAGCTGGAGTTCTCCAGCTTGAAGACAATCTCCGTCAGCGGCCCGAAAGGCGGCTGACGGGGCTTGCCGGTAGTTATGACCCGGTACCGGACTGGTCAGCGCAGGGGGTAGCCTGGATTCGCATAAGACATATTATGGAACTATCTTGCTGCCCGGAGAAGCGGCTGGCTCCCTCGGCCTATGCCGCGGCCGTCACCGTCATTCCATCAAACGCCATATCGATATTGTCCGCCAAGCGACTGGACAGGCTCGCATAATCCAGATCGATGTGGAGGTTGGTCAGGATCGCGCGTCGCGGTTTCAGTGTCGCGATCGCCTCGAGTGACTGCTCCAGGTGGAAATGGCTCGGATGCGGCGTCTCGCGCAGGCAGTCGATAATGAGGACGTTGAGGCCAGCCATGGCTCCCATCGCGGCCGGCGGGATGAGGCTGACATCCGGCAGATAAGCCAGGTCGCCGAAGCGGAAGCCGAGCGCCTCGTAATTGGGCCCGTGCTCGACCCGGAACGGCAATGCCGTGATCGGCCCGCCGGCACCGTCGATGATCTGGCTTCGTCCGGCCGTGATCTGGTCGAGATCGAGGATCGGCGGATAATAGCTGCCGGCCGGCGTCTCGAAGAGATAGCCGAAGCGCGAACGCAGCGAGGCTTCCGTCGTCGTGTCCGCGTAGATTCGGATGCGCTGACGCGTATGCAGGACAAGGCCGCGCAGGTCGTCGATGCCGTGGGTGTGGTCGGCATGGTCATGCGTCATCAGCACGCCGTCGAGCGCCGGCACATCGGCCGAGAGAAGCTGCTCGCGCAGATCCGGCGATGTGTCGACGAGGACCCGCGTCGTGCCGTCCGGTCCTGAGCGCGTTACCAGGATCGAACAGCGGCGCCGGCGGTTCTTCGGATCGGCCGGGTCGCAGGCGCCCCAGCCGGAACCCGGCCGCGGCACGCCACCCGAAGAACCGCAACCGAGGATCGTCACCGTCAGCGTCATGGCGTGCGATCAGGCGACCTGCACGACGGGCGCGGCATGATCCATCTTCCAGTAGCAGCGGCGGGCATTTTCGCTGGTGATCCGGGCGATCTCGTCGAAGGAAACCCCGATGGTTTCCGCGAGAACCTTCGCTGTTTCAACCACATAGGACGGCTGGTTGCGTTTGCCTCTGAACGGGACAGGGGCCAGATAGGGCGCATCCGTTTCGACCAGCAGGCGCTCGCGCGGCACCATCCGGGCGATGCGGCGCAGATTCTCCGAGGTCTTGAAGGTGAGTATTCCCGAGAAGGAGACGTAGAGCCCGAGCTCGACACCGGCCATGGCGAGAGCCTCGCCGGCCGTGAAGCAATGCAGAATCGCAGGGAAGGCGCCCTTCCCCGTTTCCTCCCGCAGGATCGCGATCATGTCGTCGTCGGCCTCGCGCGAATGGATGACGAGCGGCAACTGCGTCATCCGTGCAGCCGCGATGTGAGTGCGAAGGCCTTGCGCCTGCGCCTCGCGCGGGCTCGAATCGTAGCGATAGTCGAGTCCGGCTTCACCGATGGCGACGCAGCGCGGATGGCGCGACAGCTCCGCGAGGCGCTCGGCCGTGACGTCGAGCTCCTCATGGGCGTTGTGGGGATGCGTGCCGACCGAGAACCAGACCGACGCGAACCGCTCGGCGATGGCGGCATAATCGGCGAAGCGCGCCACGCGTGTCGAGATCGTCACCATCCGCCCGACGCCCGCGGCTTCCGCCCGGCCGACATAGGCCGGCAGTTCCTCGGCGAAGTCCGGGAAGTCCAAATGGCAATGCGTGTCGATCAGCATCGAGAGCCTCTAACAAAATCCGGCGGGGTCTCGACGCCGGCAATTCGAACGCTCCGCCAGGAGCGGGGTGAAGCCGATACCATTGGTATCGGCAAGCGCCGCGACACGGCGGGCGGCCGAATTCCCGGCGCCGAAGGTGAGCTTTGGAGGGCCGCCTGCGGCGTCGGAACGACTTGCCGATACCGACGGGTATCGGCTGCGCGCTCCTCCTGGCATGCGACTCCTCCAAAGCTCATCGAGACCCCGCCGGGTTTTGTTAGAGGCTCTTGGCTGCCTGCCCGTCCTCGGGCTCGACATAGCGCGGGAAGATCGCGCTCGGCGCCGGCAGCGGCGTGCCGCTGGCAAGGCGGTGTCCGGCTCCGATCGACGCGAAGCTGCGTGCATCGGCCGCGACGCCGAGCAGGTCGAGCAGCTTGCCCGCCGCCTCCGGCATCACCGGCTGCACCAGGATCGCGACCTCGCGCAGCACCTCGATCGTGACGTAGAGCACGGTGTCGCGCCGCGCCGGATCGGTCTTGGTCAGGCGCCAGGGTTCGTTGGCGGCGAAATAGCGGTTCGCTTCCGCCACCACGGCCCAGAGATCGGCCAGCAGGCTATGAAGAGCGAAGTCCGTCATGGCCTCGCGCGCCTTCGCGAGCGCGCCATCGGCCATGGCGAGCATGGCTTCGTCGGGCTCGGTCAGCGTTCCGCATGGCGGCACCCCGCCCTCGCAGTTCTTCGCGATCATCGAAAGCGAGCGCTGCGCGAGGTTGCCGAGGTCGTTGGCGAGATCCGCATTGATCCGGCCGATGATCGCGTCGTGGCTATAGTTGCCGTCCTGGCCGAAGGAGACCTCGCGCAGGAAGAAATAGCGCAGCTGGTCGACGCCATAGGTCGCGGCGAGGTCGAAGGGATCGACGACGTTGCCGAGCGACTTCGACATCTTCGTGCCCTTGTTGAGCAGGAAGCCGTGGCCGAAGACGCGCTTCGGCAGCGGCAGCCCCGCCGACATCAGGAAAGCCGGCCAGTACACCGTGTGGAAGCGCACGATATCCTTGCCGATGATGTGTACGTCGGCCGGCCAGTAATGCGCGCGCGGGCTTTCCGGATCGGGGAAGCCCGTGCCGGTCAGGTAGTTGTTGAGCGCATCGACCCAGACATACATCACGTGCTTGGGATTGCCCGGCACGGCCAGGCCCCAGTCGAAGGTCGTGCGGCTGATCGAGAGATCCTCGAGCCCGCCCTTCACGAAGGAGACGATCTCGTTCTTGCGCGTCTCCGGCGAGATGAAGTCCGGGACGTCCTCGTAGAGCTTCAGCAGCCCGTCCTGATAGGAGGCGAGGCGGAAGAAATAGCTTTCCTCCTCGACCCACTCGACCGGAGTGCCCTGCCCGCCCAGCCGCGTGCCGTCGGGCTGGAGCGTCGTCTCCTCCTCGCCGTAGAAGGCCTCGTCGCGCACGGAGTACCAGCCGGAATACTTGGCGAGATAGATGTCGCCATTGGCCTCCATCCGCCGCCAGAGCTCGTCGGTCGAGACCTTGTGGTCGGGGTCCGTGGTCCTGATGAAGCGGTCGAAGGAGCAGCCGAGAGCCTGCTCCATCTCCTGGAAGCGCGCCGCGATCTTGTCGACGAATTCCTTCGGCGAAAGGCCGTTCTGCGCCGCCGTGCGCTGCACCTTCTGGCCGTGCTCGTCGGTGCCGGTCATGGCGAAGACGTCGTAGCCATCGAGCCGCTTGAAACGCGCGATCGCATCCGACGCCACCATCTCATAGGCGTGGCCGATATGCGGCGGCCCGTTGGTGTAGTGGATCGCGGTCGTCAGGTAGAATTTCGGGGCCGTGGCCATCATCTGTCCGAGAGCTTCGCTTCACGCTGCGCGCGAACGGGAAACCGCAGCCGACAGATCATGAAACAGGGTCATCACCAGCGGCCGGCGGTCGAGATTATAGGTCTCGACCTCGCGCGCCGCCTGGCCCAACTTGTCCCATACCTCCGCCAGTGGTGCAAGGCGCGCCGGTTGCGCTGCAGCATGCGCGTGGAGGTGGTCCGAGATCCAGCCCTGGACCGTCTCGATCATCACGGCGAAGTCGCGTTCGCCGGCCTTGCCGGCGACATCCTCCGCGAGGGCGAGCAGGGCCGGAATGTCGACCTGGGGCAGCGCGTCGAGCCTCGCCCTCACCGCTTCGACCAGCGCCAAAGTCTCGGGATCGACATAGGTCAGCGCCCGCCTGACCGAGCCTTCGGCGAGCTTCGCCGCGCGCAGCAGCGCCGAATCGTCGAAGGGCGACTCCATCCGCTCGAGCGCAAGACGGCCGGCCTCGATCACGCCCGCCTCTCCCAGCGGAGCGAAGCTCAGCAGCCGGCAGCGCGAGCGGATCGTCGGCAGCATCCGCCCCGGCGCATGCGCGACGATCAGGAAGAGCGCCCGCGGCGGCGGCTCCTCCAGCAGCTTTAGCAGCGCATTGGCGGCCGAGCGGTCCATGTCCTCGGCGGAATCGACGATGCAGACGCGCCAGCCGCCCTCGGCGGCACTGGCGCCGAAGCGGTCGATCACCCGCCGCACAGCATCGACGGGGATGTTGCTCGTATAGCTCTTGCCGTCGGGCTTCGGGATGCGCCGCAGCACATGCAGATCGGGATGCGATCGCGCCATGATGCGCCGCGTCGCCGGATCCGTTTCCGGCATGGCGAGATCGGTCTTGTCCGCGGCGCGAGCGGGAGGATCGCCGGCGGCGAGCATGAAGCGGGCGGCGCGATAGGCGAAGCTCGCCTTGCCGATGCCCTCCGGCCCGCCCAGCAGCCAGGCATGGTGCATGCGGCCCGATATGACGGCATCGAGGAAAGCCCGTTCCTGAGCCTCGTGGCCGATCAGGCCCAGCGTCTCGCGCGGATGCGGCGCAATCGGCAGCCGGTCGGGTTCGTCGCTGGTCTCTCGCATCACGCTTCCGCTTCGATGGGCAGGTGCCGACCTACGGCTTCCCATGCGGTTTCGGCAAGCTCTTCGGCCGGGAGCGTCGCATCCAGCACGACGCAGCGCTGTGGCTCCCTGTCGGCAATGTCGAGATAGGCTTGCCGGAGATTGCGATGGAAGGCGAGCGCCTCGCCTTCGAAGCGATCGACCGCCTCTCCCGGCCGACGACGCCTGGCGGCTCGGGCGAGGCCGATTTCGGGGTCGAGGTCCAGGATCAGTGTGAGATCGGGCATCAGCCCGGCGATGGTCACCGCTTCGAGCTCGGCCAGCAGCGTTGGATCGATCTTGCCGAGCGCGCCCTGATAGACGCGGGTCGAATCGATGAAGCGGTCGCAGATCACCCATTCGCCGCGATCCAGCGTCGGGCGGATCAGGCTGTCGATATGGTCGATCCGGGCTGCCGAGAACATCAGCGCTTCGGCGAAGGTGCCGTAGTCCTTGACCTGCCCTGCGAGGATCATCTCGCGAATGGCTTCCGCCTTCGGCGAGCCGCCGGGTTCGCGCGTCGTCCTGGCGGTGAAGCCGGCCTCGCCGAGGCGCGTGGCAAGCGCGCGCGCCAGCGTCGATTTGCCGGCACCCTCCCCGCCTTCGAGCGTGATGAAATATCCTCTGCTCACGTGACTAGCTCAGCTCCGGCCGAACGCTTTGCGGACCCAGCCCGTCGTCGCCTCGAACAGAGCGTCGAGCGCGCGGCTCTGCAGCGAGCCGGCCTTCACCGTCTCGGCCGCGTATAGCGGAACATCCAATGTCTTGGTGTCCCCGCGGGTGACCAGGAGACGCGCCACCTCGGCACCTTCCTGAACCGGAACCGTCAGGGGCCCGCGATAGACGATGCGTGCCGCCAGGCGTTCCGCGCTGCCCCGCGGCATCAGCAGGCTGACGGCTCCCTTGCTTCGCAGGGCGACGCGGCCTTTCTCGCCACCATAGACGCTGGCCTCGCCGACGGTCTCGCCATCCGCAAAGAGTTGACGGCGCTCGAAGGCGCGAAAGCCCCATTCGAGCAGCTTGCGGGCTTCGCTCGCGCGGTCCCGCCCCGTCTTCAGGCCATTCACCACGACGATCAGGCGCTGCCCGTTCTGCACGGCCGAGCCGACGAGACCGAAACCAGACTCATCGATATTCCCGGTCTTCAGCCCGTCGGCGCCGATATCCATCGCCAGCAGCGGGTTGCGATTCTGCTGCCGGATCTTGTTCCAGGTGAATTCGCGCTGGCCGAAGATCTTGTAGAACTCGGGATAGGTCTTGATGATGTGCTCCGCGAGGAGCGCGAGCTCGCGCGCCGTGACCCGCTGCTGCGGGTCGGCCATGCCGGTCGCGTTGCGGAACACCGACTTCGTCAGGCCGAGCGCCCTCACCCGTTCAGTCATGATGCGCCCGAAGGTCGGCTCGTCGCCGGCGATGGCCTCGGCCAGGGCGATCGAGGCATCGTTGCCCGACTGCACGATGATGCCCTGCAGAATGTCGGAAAGCTTGATCCGGCTGTTGACGATGGCGAACATTGCCGAGCCGCCCGAGGGAGCACCGCCCTTGCGCCAGGCGTTTTCGGAAATGCCGATCTCGCCATCCAGCGACAGGCGCCCGGCGCCGATATCCTGGAAGGCGACGAGCACCGTCGCCAGCTTGGCCATGCTGGCCGGGACCATCAGCTCGTCGGCCGCCTTTTCGTAGAGGACGGCGCCGGTATCCGAATCGAGCAGGACAGCGAACGGAGCCTGCGACTGGAAGCTCTGTGCGTGTGCGGTGACTGAGAGACCCAGCCAGACGAGCAGGACGAGCAAGCCGTTGCCCAGCCGCCGAACCGGCGGCAGAGCCGCAGCAGACAGCTTCGCATAACACAAGGCGCTCATGCCTCGATGTGAAGCAGAGCGCCCGTATCAGGTCAAGGGAATTGGCGTCAGTTCCGCGTCGGCGGCAGGACGGCCTGGAAAGCAAGCCTGTTGACCGGCTGGCCCTTGGCGAGGCCGTTCCCGGGCGTGTTCAGCAGGCTCGCGGAAGTCCCGCGCTGCGGCGGTAAGGTCGATCGAAGCGTCGCGGGAACCGCGACCGGCTTCCCGGCGTTAGCGATGGTGTCCAGATCGAAAGGCCGACTCGGAGGGAGCGGCGCGGCACGGACCGGCGTGGCCTCCACGGGCGTGGAGCTTGTCGAGGCCAGTGTGGCCATCATAGGCGCCGAAGGCGTGATGGTACGCGTCACCGGAGGCGCATAGGCATGAGCGACAGGCTGGCTCGCGACGGGAAGCGGCTCGGGCTCGGTTGGGGCCTGGGTATCGAGATCGGCGCTGCGCGAGCGTGCGGTGGCCACGGGTTCCGCGCTGGCGACCATGGTCCGCGCGCTTGTGCCCGGGATCGGGGCCGGGCTGCCATCGGTCCGCAACGTTGCGATCAGGAGGTTGTCGTCGGAGCCGGCGAGCGAGGCCTGGCCGAGATATTCCATCTTGATGCGCGCAGTACCCAGATGGCGGAAGGCTAGCGCATCGGCGGTCTTCTGGGAGACGTCCATCAGACGGCCGCCGTGATAGGGGCCGCGATCGTTGACCCGCACGATGATCGAGCGGTTGTTCATCAGGTTCGTGACGCGCGCATATGCCGGCAGCGGCATGGTCGGGTGCGCCGCAGAGATGCTGTTGCGGTCGTAGACCTCGCCATTGGCGGTGCGCCGGCCATGGAAGGCCTCGCCGTACCAGGACGCGGTGCCGACGGCCGTAAAGCCCGTCGGCTTCTCATAGGGCACGTAGCGCTTTCCGGCGACGGAATAGGCCTTGCCGACGAGCTGGCGGCCGCCGCCCTTCGGCACGTCTTCGCCCTCAGCGATGACGCGCGGGCTGGCGGGACCGTATTTCGATTGCGGGAAAGCGCCGATCTCCTTCGAGCGGCGACCGGCGACCTGATTGCCGGCGCAGTTCGCGACGAACAGCCCGGCCAGGACGACGCAGCCCAAACGCGCAATGGAAGGGACAGGAGGAGACACTGCATTCGGCCCGGCTGAGCTGGAAATCGCCTTGGACGAAGAGCTGGCGTCTCGCATCATTCTGCTCGTTCCGCTTTCTGCGCCAAAAAACCACGGCTTCGCCCAAGCCGCATGCACGGCTTGACCGAGTTTTCGGCCAATTCCTTTAAGGGACCGTTAAATAGCGAATGACCTGCATTCGAGGCCTCGCCGAACAGGACGTCCCTGCCTTGAGCGGGCACAAAGGTGTTCGAAAAGCGGCCCCTGTCAACCCGACGAACAGAACTTCGCCATTTTTCCACCGCGAGTGGCTTGGAGGCCACGGTCCGCCAACATGTGTTTCCAGCCGCTTGACGGCGTCCTTGGCGCCCTTTCGCCCGCAAAATGCAGCGGGAAACGCAAGCCCTCTTGCAAATCGAATGTCCGGGCGGCATTGAACGCTCACCGGAAGGGTGGCCGAGTGGTTTAAGGCAGCGGTCTTGAAAACCGCCGTGGGTGCAAGCCCACCGTGGGTTCGAATCCCACCCCTTCCGCCATCACACCGCCAAGGCGTGGGTTTTTCTCTAAGTGCAGAGAATCTCAGGGAAAAGCCCCGAATCTACTGCACCGGAGTGCTGCACCCGGGCGGAGATGAGATGCTGAGCGCCTCCTGAGGGCGGCGAGGAACCTACTATTTCCGCGCCAATTATCCGGCGGCCCTGCAGGCCCCGTTCGGCGAGACCGCCTGGCGCAACGGCGCGGACATTCTCGAATGACCAAGCGATGAAGCCGAGCACATCGGACGCCATCTTTGGGGCTGACCGCTAAAGCGGAGTCTGGATCGGTTCCCGCCGGCCAGTCAAGTTCACAGCGTCTGCAAAAGCCGGCGGTCGCGCCGAATCGATCGACCCGTCGCCTGATTGTGGTCCACGAGGCGCATGTCACGTCGCTACGCCTTTCGACAGCGGCGTCTGATACCGGCTGAGTGGGTTAGCGCAGGATGCGAGGCTTGAGGACGATCGCCCTGAGGCGCTTCGCGCCCCCTTTGCGGATCGCCCTCGCGACCGGATAGGAATGGATGATCCGACCGGCCATCTGCCAGACACAATTAAACCCAGGATTCGCGCCGGTCGATTTAATGGCCGCCAAACACCAGCGACTGGATCGGCAGTATGAGCGCTTGAATGCGCAGCAGAAGCGCGTGAACAAGGCCCACTGCGTCGACGGCGTGGAGCACGATCTTTCGCGTCGTCGAGAGCTTTCCGGAAACGATCAATTCGTGGTTGCTGGAATAGGCGTTGGCTATGCAGGTGCTGCCCGGCGTGACGCCATCCAGCCCATCGGCATAAAGTGGCTCAAGGAAGGCCAGCAGGGTGCCTGGCTTCGAGATCTGCTGCGCGTCGACCAGTTGCTCGCCAGCGCGCAACTGGCCCGCGGCAATGAAATCCTGCACATGCGTCACCACCATCGGGATGACGACCCAGGGCTTTGACATACAGGTCACTTCGGCGACCATGCCGACCTTCAGGACCTGTGCCTCGATCTGCGAGAAGCCGGCCTGCAAGGCGACGCGTCCGGCCTCCTCGGGGATCAGCACGCCAGCTGGCCGCAACAGGGGATTGACGACGTCGCCGACGCGCAGCGTGAACTGCTCGATGCGTCCGTTCACCCCGGCCCTGACGATCGTCTTGTCGAGATCCGTCTGCGCCTGTGCGAGAGCGGCTTCGGCGCTCGCCTTCTCGGCCGGCAGCAGGGTCGTGATCCGGGCCTGTGCCGTCTCCTTTGCCGCGACGACGGCCGCGAGGGCGGCCTCGCGGCCGGCCGTCAGATTCTCGAGCCGTTCGATCTCGCGCCTGGCGACGATGTCATCGTTGCGGCGCCGGAGTTCCTGCTTGGTCTCAAGTTCATCGAGCGCCTGCTTGTAGGCGCTCCTGGCCTCGAGGATCTTGCTCTCGTCAGCCAGAATCTCGGCCTTGGCGACAGTGATCGCTGCCTCGGTCTCAACAATCTTGCGCCGCGCCACCTCGACGGCCGCTTGCTGCCTGCTGCTGTCCAGCCGGAAGATCGGATCTCCCTTCGCGACGGTGCCGCTGATGCCGACATTGATCTCCGCGACGCGTCCGTTCGTCTCAGGAACGATGGGGACGGTCCGGAAGAACAGGGTAGCGTTGGTCGTGGACGGGTGGTTGTAGAAGATCACCGTGATCAGGCCGATCGTGAGCATCAGGCAGGCTGTGATGCCCCATCGCAGTTCGAACCAGACCGAATAGAAGGTGATTTCCTTGCCGAGGCGCTTACCCTGCCCATACCGCCGGTAGAGGTAATCGGGGACGATCGTCAGCAGCGAGCAGACCAGAAGTTCAAGCATCCCCCTGCCCCCCTTCATTGGCGGTGGAGCCCACCTTCTCGATGGGTCTGGGGTCAGGCTGCGCTTGGGCGGCAGCATCGTCTCCTGCCGTCGAACGCGGCGCCACCCCGGCGATACGTTCGAGCGCGTGCGCCATTCTGCCGAACAGCCCCGAAAAATCCGGGATTTCGATCAAGGCGAGCAACAGGCCCGCCACCCAGAACAGATGCACGTGGGTGAAGAGGGCGAGCAGGCCTAGTACGGCCACGATCTCGAACTGCAGCTTCTGGGATTTATGCGCCATCCGCTCCGGAAGGGTGTGCAGGCGCAGGAAAAGCAAGCCCACGCCTAGTACCGCCAAGAGCAGAAACACCCCCGTGACGATCATCAGCGTGTCGGTCTCGCCCGGCGCGGTGATGAAAGCCGGCAGATGGTGCGGCGCCAAAGGGTGGAGGCCAGCTGCCATGCGAAATCCCCAATGCAGGCAAAACGTCGTACGACGGCGATCTTCGCAAAAGGTTTCGCCGAAACCATTCTGCAATTCTACGCGATCGCACAACAACAGAATTCTAACTCTAACCGATCCAGTTCCGTGCGAAATCGAGCTCCTCGGGGCCGTTCGATTTCTGCCGTTTCGGGAGTTTTACCTTGTGTCGGCGCGGCGCCTGATACGGAATGGAGCCGAGAATATGAGAGATGACATTGAGCCGCGCCTGGCGCTTGTCGTCGGAGTGGACGGCGTACCACGGCGCCCACGACGTATCGCTGGCGCGGAACATCTCGTCGCGCGCGCGCGAGTAATCAGACCAGCGCGAGTATGACTTCAGGTCCATCGGAGAAAGCTTCCATATCTTCCTGGGGTCATTGATGCGCTCCTGCATGCGGCGCGTCTGCTCATCCTGACCGACTTCGAGCCAGTACTTCAGAAGAATCGTGCCGGAATCGACGATGGCCTTCTCGACGCCGGATACGCTCTGAAGAAACCCCTTGGCCTGGTCTTCCGTACAGAAGCCCATGACCCGCTCGACGCCCGCACGGTTGTACCAGCTGCGATCGAAGATCACGATTTCGCCCGCTGCCGGCAGATAGGGCAGGTATCGCTGGACATACATTTGCGAGCGCTCACGCTCGGTCGGGGGCGGCAGGGCGACGACCCGGAAGACCCGTGGGCTGACCCGCTCCGTGATGGCCTTGATCACACCACCCTTGCCGGCACCATCGCGCCCCTCGAAGACGATGCAGACCTTGCCGCCGGCATGCTGCGCCCATTCCTGGAGCTTGACCAACTCCTCGTGCAGGTCACGCAGCTTGCGTTCATAAGGCTTTCTTTTCAGGGGCTCGCCAGCATCGGCTTTCATGGCCGGCCTCCGTCTGCGCTAGGACCAACTGAGATAGAAAGCGACATCGCCGGGCAAGCCGCCCGGCCAGTCGATGATGATCGCGCGAAGCTTGTAATTGGCAGGCTGCAAATGTTCCTTCCAGAACTCATAGGCTTGCCGCGGCCTTCCCGTCAGCGTCGTCGGCCAATCGGGTTCGGCATTGTTGATCGACCGGCCCTTATCCGTGCAGAGCGCGCTCGGAAAGCGCATGACGAGAACCTCCGTCTCCCCTCGCCCGGCTGCCATGCGGGTCTTGTTCGCCAGGCTCTGCTTGACCTCGGCGATCTTCTCGGGCGTTACGGCGATCTCCTTCTGCAAGGTGGCGACCAGCTTCCGGCGCGCCTCCTCGGCCTTGTCCATGGCGCCGACCATCTTGGAGGCCTTGGCCATTTCGAGGTCGGTCATGTAGGCCCGCAGATCATCGGCGGACATGAAGCTCTCGTCGGCCAGCGTGTCGGCCTTCAGGTTTTCGTGTGCGATCGACATAGCCGAGAACTCCTCTCCTGATCGCTGCTCGTGCCTGAGGTCGACCGCCTCGTGCCTCGCGCGCGGCAGAGCCGATGGGCTCAGTTTTTCTGGAAATGGAAGCCTTCGGCGAAGGTCAGCTCGACCATGTCGCCGCGCTTCAGGCGCGTGAGATCCATTTTGATGTCGGGGTCGACGACCTGATGGGTCCGCGGTCCGGCCGGGCCGACATAGTTCACGATCCCGGTTGCCGGATCGAAACTCTCGAAGCGCGCAGTGATTGCCAGCGAGCGGACGACGTATTTATCAGGCAGGTTCTGGAAGGGCGGGCCGCTGACCGCTTCGGTATAGACGATGCCTGGCTTGGCCCCCTTCCTGGCGCGTCTCGCGCTAAGGACCACGCCTTCGACGCGTCGGATTTCGACCCGGTCACCGGCACGGATGTTCTGCAGGTCGCCGAAGAGTTCCGGCACCAGCACAGCCCAGCTGCGGCTGCCCTGCCGGACAACCACCATGCGTTCGGCCGGCATGACGTCGACGACCTCCACATTGAGCTGTTCGACCTCGACCGGCCCGACGCCGGCAACGATCACGGTTTGGCTGGTCACCGTGGGATAGGTGGCGCACCCCGCGACCACTGCCGCCAGCGAGACGGCGAAGATCCAGTTCATGTGCTTGGACATTGGAATTCTCCACGTTTCAAAAGCCAGGCGCGTTCAGTTTTGGCGGGGTTCTCTCGACGGGGCCTCGCGCTCGTGAAGCACTTGCCGAAGTTCCGCTTCCAGCCCGTCGATGATATGCGTGTATTCGAGACAGCGAGCGGCGGCCCCGGACTCTCCTGACTCTTGCCAAAGCCGTAGAGTGGCCTCCGCCTCGGCGAGATCTCCGCACAAGCCGCGGAAGCTTTCGCTGAACAGCACCAGTTCCTCGATGGCCTTCTTGTGCCTCGGCAGCCGTCGGATAGCTGCCTGAACGCCTGGGTCCATTGGGGCGAGCTCCCCTGCGAATRCCCACAATTAGCTGGTCGCCGCCGCGGAATGGGAGTAACTAACGGGAGATTACACAGATATGGCTGCTGTTTGCGACTTGGTTCGAGCGTGGATTCTTGGTCAGGGGCGCCAATTCCATGGAACTGCCACCGTCCATCTGCCCGGATATTGACGGCTCGCGCGTTCAAAACGCGCTGGAGCCAAGCGAAATCGACGTCCGCGCAGAATTGGAGCGAATTTTAGCCAGCGCTCAGTTCAGCGTACCGGAGCGGGTACGGCAATTCCTGATCTATGTGACCAACGAGACGCTCCAAGGACGTGGGGATCGCATCAAAGCGTATTCGATCGCCGTGGAAGTCTTCGGCCGCAGCGAAAACTTCGATATTCGGAACGATCCGGTCGTTCGCATTGAGGCCGGCCGGTTACGACGGGCCCTGGAGCGTCATTACCTCCTCAGCGGAAGCGCCGACCCGGTCGTGATCGAAATTCCGAAGGGTGGCTATGTGCCCCACTTCCATTGGCGACCGAAGCCGCTGGAAAACCAGGAACATGAGCCGCAACGCCCACCTCCCGGACAGAGCGAATCCGGCCCGTCAATGGTCGCGTGGCTGAACCGTTCGTGGTTGGCAGGTTGCGTGGCTGCAATGGCAGCGATCGTCGCCGTCTTGCTGATCCGCATGCCGACATCCTCGACGCCCGAGCTTTCCGGGACACGGGCTGCCCAGCCCGAGGGACCGTCCCTGGTCGTCAGGCCCTTCGCCAACCTCTCGAGAAATCCCGAACTCGATTTTTACGTGGCTGGGCTTGGTGAGGAGCTGTTGTCGCAGCTTGCGCGCTTCAAGGAACTGACGGTGTTCGGGCGGGAGACCGCGGACACGATCTCGCCGACGGCCTCGGCGGCAGAGATCTGGCAACGGTTCGGCAGCCGCTTTGTCCTGGAAGGCGGCGTCCGCTTGTTCGAGGGCAAGCTCAGGGTGACCAGCCGCGTTCTCGACGGCGAGACGTCCGCCATCGTCTGGTCTGGTTCTTACGATGCCGATCCACAGGCCAATAATCTCGTCGACATCGAAGCGATGATAGCCTCGAAAGTCGCTACGGCGGTCGCACAACCCTACGGCATCATCTTCGGCACACCGCCACGACCGACGCAGCTACGAGGTGTGCAAAGCCTTGAAACATATCAGTGTTTATACCGCTTCTATCTTTATCGCACCGTGCTCGATCCGAGCGCGCATGCTCAGACGCGCCACTGCCTCGAGCAGATCACGGCGCGCTATCCCGAGCACGCAACCAGCTGGGCCATGTTGTCCTATATCTATCTCGACGAGGATCGCTTCCAGCTGAACCGGCGGCCGGGCCCGCCAAGCCCCACCGAACGGGCGCGAGAGGCCGCAGAGCGCGCCGTGCGCATCGACCCGGAGAATGTCCGGGCGCTACAGGCCTTGATGGCTGTCCTCTATTTCAGCAAGCAGCCGGCCGAGGCTCTCCGGATCGGCACCCGGGCGCTGCAGCTCAATCCCAACGACACCGAACTGCTCGCGGAGTTCGGCAGCCGGGTGGCACAGGCCGGGGACTGGCCGCGTGGCGCGGCTCTCATCGAGGAGGCATTGTCAAAGAACCCCGGTCATTCCGGCTATTATACCGGGCTCCTGGCTCTGGCCGCCTATATGGAAGGAGACGATATACGGGCCGCCGATCTGATCCGGCGCGCCAACCTGCGCCAGTTCTCGATCTATCATTTCGTCGCTGCCCTCATCTTCTCGCGCCTGGGACTCCAGGCGGAGACCGCCCAATCGCGGGCCGAATTCCTGAAGCAGCGGCCGGATTTCTTCAAAGATTTCGACGCGGAACTCGATGCGCGCAACTTCAATGCGCGCGATCGCGCCATCCTGCGGCGCGGCGCAATTCAGGCCGGCTTTCCGGTGCGATCGAGCCTCGTCGCAGAAACCAAGTAGCGGTCGAAATCTGCCGCTACCGGCAGTGGCAGCCAGCGCGCTGCGCACGTAGCCAACTGTAACTTACTACCCGCGAGGCCGTTTGCGGCATTGATTGATCCCCCAAGGGAACTGCGCGGGTAGCCAGACATGCCCCCCTCATCAACGAGAATGCCTGAGCCAGCGCGGCTCACGGCCTACCGGTTCTGGTCGTCTCGACAAGGGCGTTCGGAACGGAACGCACCGACTGCCAAGCCGAGCTCACGCAAGATGCGGAGGCCTTTATGATCGCAGTGAACCGTCGCCTTTGCCTGTTCGCCCTGATCATGGCGGCAGCTCCGTTGCAGGTTGCGTGGCCGCAAACGAGCGGCATCCAGGGAGCTTGGATCGAGGAAGGGACGCCCTGTGCCAGCGTTTTCGTGCCTACCAAGAATGCGGTTGACTTCAAGCGGCCTGCAAGCGCCTTCGCACCGGCTTTCATCATCGCGCCTCGGCGTCTCTCGACTCCCCTGGCGAACTGCCGGGTCGTCGGGGTCATCCCGAGCGGAGAGCGAAAGATCGTTCGGCTCAGCTGCACGACTTCGATCGCAACAGACTCTGCCCGCGTCATACTCGCTCCCTCTAACGATGGCGGCCTTTATCGTTTCAACGCCGTGGATGGCGGCATCACGTCGAGATACCGCCTTTGCAATCGGGACGCTTTGAAATCGCCCTAGAATCGCAACCACTCTCCGGCGGCTCCGCCGATTGCGGGCGCCGGCATGGAATTCGGGGGAATACCAATGTCAGATCTCATCTATGTCGTGGACGGTGACACAGAATCTCACAGCGGGATCGACGACCTGCTCCGGGCCTGCGGCTATCGGACAAAGGCCTATGGCAGCACGGACGAGATTCTCGAGCAGATGCCGGAGCGGGACAGCGCAGGCTGCATCGTCATCGACGTGCAGCGTCGCGACAACGCGGCACCCGATCTCTTCGACCGCCTGAGCAAGGCTGGATCGAACCTGCCCGTCATTTTCCTCGCCGAGCATAGTGACGTTCGGGCCGGCGTGCGAGCGATCAAGGCCGGCGCCGAGGATTTTTTCACGAAGCCGGTACCGTGTGAGGAATTCATCGGAGCCATCGCTCGCGCGATCGCGCGGCATCGTCTGACCAACGAGCAGGACAGCTGGCTGCAGGACGCGATGGCGCGGCTCAAGATGTTGACCCGGCGCGAGCGCCAGGTCTTCGACCTTGTCGTGCGCGCCAAGATGAACAAGCAGGTCGCCTTCGAGCTCGGCACGACCGAGCGAACGGTGAAAGCCCACCGTCACAACCTCATGGAGAAGATGCAGCTCCGCTCGGTGGTCGAACTCGTATCCTGTGCCGAACGGCTCGGCCTCCTCAAGCCCAGTAGTATCTAGACCGGGGCGTCTCCGGCCGGCTCCGCCACAAGGGCGAACGGGTGAAACACTCGGCTAGAGTATTTGCTCCGGCTTGGGACGGCGGGATCTTTCCCCTGCGAGCGCGCGGACCGCATCCTCAAGATCCTCGAACACTGGCGTCCCCTCCGGCCCTTCAAAGAAACCTGCGCGCCTCAGGATCTCCCGGGGCTCGTTGTGCAGTTCCGCCAAAGCGAGCTTAAGGCCCTTCGCGGCCAGACTCGGCCGCAGGCCCCCGAGCATGGCGGCAGCCGTCGAGTCGATCTGCGCGATCGCGCTCGCATCGAGGACCAGCCACCTCGTGTCCGGCGGAGCATTCTCCGCGATGCTCTCGAAACGGGAGCGGACATGATCCGCGTTGAAGAACAGAACGCTGCCCTGGACCATGAACAGCACGAGCCCGGGCAGAGGCACGGCATTCGCCGTCCGGTGAAGTTTGTAGAACCCCGGCCGGCCAGGGATGCGGYCGAGCAATGCATCACGCGGACGCATCTCCTTGAGAAGGACATGGAGCAACGTGCCCGCAATGGCGATGACGACACCGTTGAGCACGCCCAGGCTGATGGCGCCCCACATGCTGATGAGGGCGAAGGCGAACTCCATGCGGCTGACCCGCCAGATTTCCCGAAGACCCGAGACATCGATCAGGTTCAGGGCGGCGAAGGCCAGGATCGCGCCCAGCGCGGGATTGGGCAGAAGGCGCAGCGCATCGTTGAAGTAGAGCAGCAGTACCGTCAGGGCTAAGGCCGCCACGAGCCCGGAAAGCTGCGACCGGGCGCCGGCGGAGATATTGATCGCCGTGCGCGAATCCGACACCGTGATCGGAAAGCCGCTGAACAGGCCGGAGAAGATGTTGGCGGCACCCAGCCCCGCCAGCTCCCGGTCGGCATCGACCTCGAACTTGTCCTTCGCCCCGAAACTGCGCGCTGCCACAAGACCCGAGCTGACCCCGACCAGCCAGATCGCCCCAGCTCCAAGCAGGAGATCCTTGACGGGCAGCCCGGTCACATCGGGAAGGGATAGCGCCGGCATCGTGCTCGGCAGCGCTCCGATCACCTTCATGCCGCGGCCCGCGAGATTGAACAACGCGGACATTAGCCCCGCAACGACGACCACGAGCAGAGGCCCAGGCACTGGCGAACGAAAGCGCGCCGACAGCACGAGCAACACGAACATCGCACCGGCGAACACAACCGACGGCCAATGGATCAGGCCCGCTTTCTTGACGATCTCGAGCAGCGGGAGCACGAGCCCGTCGGCTTCGATGCGTACGCCGGTCAATCGCCCGATCTGGCCGATGAGGATGGAGACCGAGATGCCGCAGACGAAGCCGATCAGGATCGGGCGCGAGAGGAACGAGGCCACGACGCCCGAGGCTGAGCTTGCTGCCGAGGATGCACAGTATGCCGACCATCACTGCGAGCGCGGCCGCGGCGGCGACGCGATCCGCCGGGTTGTCCAGCGGGAGGTTCGCAAGTGTGGCGGCCAGCACCGTCATGGTCGGCGCGTCTGGCCCTACGACTATCTTCCGATACGGCCCGAACAGCGCATAGCCCACCAGTGGCAGGATGCTCGCATAGACGCCGGTCTCCGCGGGGAGGCCGGCAATCGCGGGGTAAGCGACAGCACTGGGAATGGCCACAGCCGCCACGGCGAGGCCCGCCGTAATGTCGAAGCGCAGCCATTGCAGGCTGTATCCCCGCAGGCCGCTCGGAACCGGGAGCCTGTCAATCATCGGCATCTCTCCGGGCCGGTGTCCGCAAACGGCGCGGGAAAGCTCGACAAGGACCCGTGGCATGCCGCAGTTGGCTTCCCGCGCTCGTCGCGCGGGGCTGCCATGGGATCCTACGGCTTTTCGGGCGTCACCTTCTCCCAGCCCTTGCCTGGGTCGAAGCTCCGCATGCGGGCCGCAATGCTCCGCGTGTCGGGGCCGAGATCCTTCTGATACAGCGTTCCGGCGTGGCTGATCATGAAGCTCGTCAACCCTGAGCGCGCATACTCCGCCGGGTAGGCCAGCAGGCCGAACCCGCCGATCATCTTGCCTCCCGCAATGTAGTCGACCGCTCCTCCGGGAGCGGCAGGGCCCTGGCTCTTCAAGATCTTGAAATAGTAGCCATGGAAGGGTTGCCGCGTCTGCGCGGCTACATAGCCTTCGGCTGCTGCCCGGCCGGCGAGTTCGCCCAGCGGGCTCGGCGCCTCTCCCGATGCAGTGGGCCAGTAAAGGCCGTCATGGGTTTCCGGTTGGCTGACGATCCGTTGCGCATAGGTGCCGATGGGCTGGCCGTCATGGCTTTGGGATGCGTATTCATATTGGGCGTCGAGAACCGCAAGGGAGGTCTGCATGGCGGCGAGCTCGTTCTGACCGATGCGCCGCGCAACCATTTCACGGCGCCCTGCTTCGACCAGGAACGTCCAGCCGCCGCGTGTCTCGACCATCGGGATCGGGAATGGAAATGAGTCCGGCCCGACCAGAAGCGTTGCCGTCCGGCCGGTCTCAACGATCGAATGCCGGGCATCGTAGGCTGCGACGAAACGTTCACGATCATTCGAATCGCGCACCGGGTCACCGGAGGTGACGATATCCCGACCATACAGGCCAAGAATTGAATACAAGCGCGTCGCTTTGCTCTCACGCAACGCTGTCACCAGCGCCGCGGCGGCTTCGGTTGGCGACACGAAAACTTCCTGCGCCCTTGCAGGCGAAGTGATTGCAATGAGTCCTGCCCCCCCGCAAAGCAGCCGCGAGAGGAGATGCAAGGCTATCAGCCCTCTGATCATGGCACTGCATCCTGTTGTATGCGCCTGGAGAAAGCCGCGGAGGGCTTCACTCCCCGCTCTTCCCGGCGGGAATCCGCGAACCCGAAGCTTTCCACTGGTCGAGGGTTTGGAACGGGATGCCGATCTGCCGGTAATCCACCCGCAGATAGCCATCGGCGGCGCGCCATACGGCTGACGGTGCCACGCGCTGAACTTCCTGCGCGATCACGCCGACATAGGTCATCCTGGAGCCGCCATACTCGAAACGATAGAAGCCGAGCCCACTGTCCGTGTGCCCGAGCAGCACCACATGGTTCTTGAGCTGGATGTCGGATCGGCGCCCACCGCCACCACCGCCGCCCCCTCGACCTCCGCCTCCGCCGCGCGACATCTGGGCACCGCCGCCGCGCATGGCGCCACCGCCGGCATGCATCGCACGGCCGCCTCCGCCCGGCGCGCGTGCCATGCTCGCATGCCCGCGCTGTGACTGGAGGTTCGCGGCCCGGCCCGGCTGCATGTCGCCGAACGCGCTATCGCGTGTCGGTCCGGGACGCCCTGCTCCCGCGTCTGGGCGCCTCGGTTGGGTCGAGGCACGTGGCGCCCCCGCGCCGCGCCCGCCCTCCCCGCTAGGCCGCGCGCGATCTCCACCGGGCCGATCCGGCCGGTTGCCGGCTCCGGCCCGATCGCCAGGCCCGCGATCCGGTCGATTGGCGGCATTCGCGCGGTCGGCGGGCCTTTGCTCGGGACGGGCACCCGCCCCCGCATTGCCTCGGTCGCCGCCCGGCCGAAGCACCTCGTCGCCGCTGCGTCCGCGGAAATCCATCCTGCCTTCGCTGCCGGCACGCAGGTTGTTGTTCGCGAATTTCTGCTGGACGGCGTTGTTGCGGTATTGGACGCCGTGGCGGTGCTGGGGGTTGTGCTCCCAATGCGTCACGCGATCGCGGTTGACATTGATGTTCCCGCCAACCCAGTTGACGTTTCCGCCCCAGTATCCGCCCGACGTCCACCGCCCGAGCGCATAGCCGGCACCGAACGCGATGCCCGTCGCGACAACCCCGGCCGCGACATAACCCGGTGCAGGGAAGTAATAGGGTGGATAGGCGGGAGAGGGCCAGGTGCCGTAAACCACACCCGGATCGTAATAAGGCACGTAGACCGTATCCGGCCCGGTCGGCTCGATCAGGATCGTCTGCTTGCCGCTGTCCTGCCGGACCGTGACGTTCTGCTGTGAACCGGAAGACAGTTTCTTGGCGTCGTAGGCTCGCGCCCTCATCCTCTGGACGCCGTCCATGACGTCGGGCTGCTGGGCCAGGACGGCATCGCCGAGTTTCTGGGTCCAGTCGAGATTCTTGCTCATCATCTCCAGGACCGAAGGAGTCGCGACGAGCGATTTCACGCTCGCGTCCCAGGTTTGCTTGTCGACGGCTGCCTTCAGCGGGTCGCCCTTCAGCTTCTTGTTGGTTGCGAACCATCGATCCGCCTGCACCACCTCCAGCGGATAGGTCGAAGCCATCAGCACCTGTGCGAGCAAGGCGTCGGGGTAGAGCGCGATCGGCGCGACGAGCGCATCGAGCTGGGCGCTGGAGAGAACCTCTTCGCCCTGCCCTACCTGGGGCGCCACGGGTGCCTGCGGTTGTGAAGGTGGCGCGGTCGCCTGCCCGTACGCCTGAGAGGCGAGCCCGCTGACGATGACGCTGGCGAACACAATTCGCAGATGCATGGTCCTACCTCGCACTGGCAGCGCGCCTCTTGCCGCAGTGATGCTTATCTGCTCGGCGGAGCAGTGCGACCTGCAGCTTGATCCGCGGCTTGCTGGCGGCGGAAGGCCTGAATGTTCTCCTGACCCTCGCGCATGTTTTCGTTCATGCGGCCGTCGTGCATCATGTCATGCCCCTCGAGCAGAACATCCATCGTGCATCCATTTATACGATTGCACGCAGCGGCCGGGCGCGGGCAGATGGACGAGAATACTGCGGCAGCGAATATCGCTGAGATCACGCCGATCAATGAAATCTTGTTCATCCGATTAGCTCCGCGACAACAAATCACAGTCGGGCGCAAAAGTTTCTGGCAGCTTTAAGCTCAAGGTCGGCTCAATCTGCGCCAACACTGGATTGCAATTTCAGCAACCAGAAACCGTCGCTCGATCAATCATTAGCACATCCGCAAGAGCGGCAACCTGTCCCTAGGGACAATACGCGATCAGCCCGGGATGTGCTGAGCTTGGCTGACCATCGGCCCCAATACAGTGCGACCTGCGAGAGGGAAGGAAACAGGATGGCTTCTTCCGTTCAGGAATCGCGCAGCATCGATCACTTTTTTTCCGCCCCGTCCGGTCGCACCGACCGTTGGCGCGACCTTCACGCGGTGGCGCGCTCCTGGTCGACGGGCAGCAAGAGCCGCAGCGCGGTCGAGGCCGCGCTCGACGAACTGGGTGTCATCGAGGAGTTTCACGCATTCCCGGGAGCCGACCTTATCTCGGTGCTGCGAGGCTTCCTCCAGAACGACGACGCCAGCGGCTTCCTCTCGCTCGCCAAGCGGATCTCGGTGGCGATCATCACAGGCAATTACAAGCACGACTCAAAGGAATGGCAGGCGGCCGACCTGTCGCTGGCGGAGCCCGCCGACATGCTCCCGTCCTCGTTGGGAGAGTCGCCGGTCTATAGGCCCTATTTCGAGATGCTGGCCGTGACGCCGGCGCCGATGGCGCGCTGGCCGCATATGGCCGCCGAATTCCGCCGCCTGCGGCGCGCCGAGGACGCCTTCGTTTACGAGACGGTCCTGGTCGGCAGCCTGGAGGATGCAGTCTGTGCGGCCGTGCTCAACCCGAACATCGCTGCTGTCGTCATCTATGAAGGCTTCGCGTTGAAGTCGCGGCACGACGCGCCGGTGCTGCGCAGCGTGCTCGCGGCGCAGCAGCCCTATCTCGACAAGGCGGACGAAGCCGATCTGGCGCTGCGGCTCGCGGCCGGCCTGAAAGCGATCAGGCCCGAGCTCGACATCTACCTGTTGTCGGACCGGCGCGTCGAGAAGCTCGCCGGCGATCCGCGGGCCGCCATAATCAGGCGCGTCATGTACCAGATCGAGGAGCCGCTCGAACTCCATCTCTCGGTGCAGGAGGGCATCGCGGCGCGCTACGAAACGCCGTTCTTCGACAATCTCAAGCGCTATGCGCAGCGGCCTGTCGGCACCTTCCACGCGCTCCCGATCGCACGCGGCAAATCGGTGTTCCGCTCGCCCTGGATCCGCGACATGGGGCAGTTCTACGGCATCAACCTCTTCCTGGCGGAGAGCAGCGCCACGACCGGCGGTCTCGACAGCCTTCTCGAGCCGACCGGCAACATCAAGCGGGCGCAGGAGATGGCTGCGCGGGCCTTCGGCGCCGACGAAGTCTTTTTCGTTACCAACGGGACGAGCACCTCCAACAAAATGGTGCTGCAGGCGCTGATCGGGCCCGGCGACATCGTCATCCTCGACCGCAACTGCCACAAGTCGCACCATTACGGTTTGGTGCTGTGCGGCGCGCAGCCCTTCTACGTCGAAGCCTTCCCCATGCCGGAGTTCTCGATGTACGGGGCGGTGCCGCTGCGGACCATCAAGAAGGCCCTGCTGGATCTCAAGGCCGAAGGACGCCTCGACCGTGTCAAGATGGTCGACCTGACCAACTGCACCTTCGACGGGCACATCTACAACACGCGGCGCGTGATGGAGGAGTGCCTCGCCATCAAGCCGGACCTGATCTTTCTTTGGGACGAGGCCTGGTTCGGCTTCGCGCATTGGTCGCCCTTCCTGCGGCCACGGACCGCGATGGGCGCCGCGGCCGACATCGAGGCCTGGATGCAGGATCCCGACGCGGCCGCGCAGCACAAGAAACAGCGGACAGCGCTCGGCGCTAACCCTTCAGCCGAGAAGCTCCTCGATACGCGCCTGGTGCCCGACCCGGACGCCATCAGGCTGCGGGTCTACCAGACCAATTCCACGCACAAATCGATGTCGGCGATCCGCCAGGGCTCGATGGTGCTGGTCAAGGATGTCGATTTCCACAAGGTCGAGGCGCAGTTTCACGAGGCCGTCTTCACCCATGCCTCGACCAGCCCGAACCAGCAGCTCATCGCCAGCCTCGACGTCGCGCGCCGGCAGATGGAGCTGGAGGGTTACGGGCTGGTGATGAACGCCATCGAGGTCGCGCTCGACATCAGGCGCGAGATCGCCGTCCATCCGGTCATCTCGAAATACTTCAGGGTCGTCGGTGCCGACGGAATGGTGCCGCAAGAGTACCGAACCAGCGGATTCATCGATTTCCTTGCGCCGGACACGCGCTGGGACGATCAGTTGCGCAGCATGCGGGAAGACGAGTTCTGCCTCGATCCGACCCGCATGACGCTGGTTTGCGGAACGGCGGGTTTCGACGGCACGTCGTTCAAGGGCCTGCTTGCCGCGCAATACAACATCCAGGTCAACAAGACCTCGCGCAATTCGGTGCTGCTGCAGTCGAACATCAACAACACCCGCAGCGACGTCGCGCTCCTGATCGGGGTCCTGCTCAAGATCAGCAACGAGATCGAGCTGCGCCTGCGCCAGGGCGGCGAGGATGAGCGCAAGGCCTTTGACGCTCGCGTGCACAGCCTGATGAACGAGGTGCCCGACCTTCCGAATTTCAGCCGGTTCCACGATGCGTTCCGCATGGACGCCGGAAAAGCGACCCCGGAAGGTGATATCCGCACCGCCTTCTTCGCTGCCTATAAGGAGGAGAAGTGCGAGTATCTGCGCATAGACAGCCCGGAATGCGACCGCCGCATCGACAAAGGCCCGGCACTGATCTCGGCCAACTTCGTCATCCCCTATCCGCCCGGTTTCCCCATCCTCGTGCCGGGCCAGGTCGTGACGCACGAGACGATCACCTTCATGCGAAAGCTCGATGTGAAGGAGATCCACGGCTACGAGAAAGCAAAAGGCCTCAAATTGCTGAAGCCGGACGTCCTCATGAGCAAGAAGAAATGAGAATGCGGGGCAAGCCCGAATTCTGAAGGGCTGGCCGGAAATTCGGCGGGCTTCGAATTCCAGAAACAGGGGATCGGAATGTTCGACTGGTTCGCTAGTACGCTTCGCAGCTACCCCGAGATCGCGCTCTTTCTTTCGCTGGYGATCGGCTATTATGTCGGCGGCTTCGCCTATAAGGGCTTCAGCCTCGGCGCGGTGACCTCGACGCTCATCGCCGCGGTCGTGATCGGGCAACTCGGCATCACGATCTCGCCTCATGTGAAGTCGACGTTCTTCCTGATGTTCCTGTTCGCGGTCGGCTACGGCGTCGGACCCCAGTTTGTACGAGGCATCGCCAAGGACGGCGCACCCCAAGCGATCTTTGCGGTCGTGGTCACGGTGTTCTGCCTCGCGATCCCAGTCATCATCGCAAAATTCGCCGGTTACCATCCGGGATATGCAGCCGGCCTCTATGCCGGCTCGCAGACGATCTCGGCCTCGATGGGCCTGGCGACCGACGCGATCAACCGCCTGGGGCTGTCTCCTGAACAGACCAAGGAATATCTCGACGCGATGCCGGTGGCCTATGCGGTGACCTATATCTTCGGCACCGTCGGCTCCGCCATGGTCCTGGCGATGTTGGGACCGAAACTCCTCGGCATCGATCTCGTCCAAGCCTGCAAGGATTACGAGGCAAGGCTTGGCGGCGGCAAGGAACTCGGCGGCCCTGGTTCCGTGTGGCGGCGCTTCGAGTTGCGCGCCTTTAGGGTACGAAGCGGCGCCAAGGTCATCGGCATGCGCGCGGCGGACGCCGAAGCGCTCGTGCCGGATGCACGCGTCTTCGTCGAGCGCCTGCGGCGCAATGGCATCATCGAGGACGCCACAACCRACACGATCCTGCAGGAGGGCGACATCATCGCCATCGCAGGGCCGCGGGATGTGCTCGTCAACCTGATCGGCCAGAACGCCGATGAGGTCGAGGACCCGGAACTTCTCGATGTGCAAGCCGAAGGCGTCGATGTCTACGTCACCAGCAAGGACGCCGACGGCAAGACGCTCGCCGAACTCTCCCAGATGCCTGCGGCACGCGGCGTTTTCCTTCGAAAGATCGTTCGCGGTGCCACCGCCGTCAGCATCCCCGTCCTGCGTGACACGGTGATCCATCGCGGCGACATTCTCACCGTCGTCGGCCGGACACAGGACATCGCCGCGGTCGCAAAGGTCGTCGGCCATGCCGACCGCCCGAGCGACGTCGCCGATGTCGCCTTCATCGGTGCTGCCATCACGCTTGGTGCGTTGATCGGCGCGATCGTCTTTAAGGTCGGGGGCGTCCCGCTGACGCTCTCCACGGCAGGCGGCGCACTGATTTCGGGCCTGGTCTTCGGTTGGCTGCGTTCGGTACGTCCCGTCTTCGGCCGCATTCCGAGCTCGACCGTGTGGTTCATGAATTCCGTCGGCCTCAACATCTTCATCGCCGTGGTCGGAATCTCGGCAGGCCCGGGCTTCGTCAAGGGATTGCAGACCCAAGGCGTCGGACTGTTCCTCTGGGGCGCCCTGGCGACGACGGTTCCGCTGATCCTGGCGATGTTCGCCGGCAAGTACATTTTCCGCTTCGATCCGGCCATCCTGCTCGGGGCGTGCGCAGGCGCACGTACCACGACGGCGGCGCTAGGCATGGTCTGCGAAACCGCAGGCAGCCAGGTTCCGGCGCTCGGCTACACCGTGACCTATGCCGTCGGAAACACGCTTCTGACCATCTGGGGCATGGTGATCATCATGCTGCTGACCTAGCGGAGCGGCTCCGCCCCGATTTCCAGCCTTACCGGGAGAACGTCATGGATCCTGTCACTCTGCGGACCTTCGAGAAGCTCAGCCCCTTCGAGATCAAGGACGAGCTGATCCGTCTCGCCAAGCTGACCTCGCAAGAATCCTCGATCGCGCTTCTCAATGCCGGCCGTGGCAACCCGAACTGGGTGGCGATGACGCCGAGGGAGGGCTTCTTCCTGCTCGGGCAATTCGCGATCACGGAGAGCCGGCGGGTGATGAACAAGCCGGCCGGGATCGGCGGCATGCCCAAGGCAGACGGGATCGCGAAACGCCTCGAGGACTGGCTGGGGGAGCACAAGGACGCGCCCGGCGCCACCTTCCTGCGGGACATGGTCGCGTTCGCGGTCAAGAAGTTCGACTTCAAGCCCGACGCCTTCGTCCATGAACTCGTCGACTCGATCATCGGCGACAACTACCCGGTGCCAGATCGCATGCTCGTCCACAACGAGCGGATCGTGCACGAATACCTGATGTGGGCGATGTGCGGCGATCCGCGTCCCTCCGGTCAGTTCGACCTCTACGCCGTGGAGGGTGGCACGGCGGCGATGTGCTACATCTTCAAGTCGCTGAAGGCCAACAGGCTGCTGAATGCCGGCGATACCATCGCCCTGGCGACGCCGATCTTCACGCCCTACCTCGAAATGCCGCATCTCGAGGATTACGGGCTCAACATCGTCACGGTGGCAGCCCCGCAGGAGAACCGCTTCCAGTTCACCGACGAGGAGCTGAAGAAGCTCGAGGACCCCAAGGTCAAGGCGTTCTTCGTCGTCAATCCGGGCAACCCCTATGCGGTCGCCCTGAGCGAGGAGACGATCGCCAAGATCGTCAAGCTGGTCGAGACGAAGCGCCCCGATCTCCTGCTGCTGACCGACGACGTCTACGGAACCTTCGTGAAGGGCTTCCGCGGCCTGCTCGGCGCCCTGCCCCGCAACACGATCGGCGTCTACTCCTATTCGAAGTACTTCGGCTGTACCGGCTGGCGGCTCGGCGTCATCGCCATCCACCGCGAGAACATCTTCGACAAGGCCATCGCCGCCCACCCGGAGAAGATATCGGCGGCGCTCGATTCCCGTTACGGGCCGCTGACGCTCAAGCCCCGCGAGATGAAGCTGATCGACCGTATCGTCGCCGATAGCCGCGACATCGCACTCAATCACACTGCCGGTCTCTCCTTGCCGCAGCAGGTGATGATGTCGATGTTCTCGCTGTCCGAGTTGATGGACGAGGACAAGCTTTACCAGAAGACATGCATGGGGATCGTCAGGGCGAGAGCCGAGCGGATGATCGAGGGGCTGGGCATCGAGGTGCCCGAGAACCTGCTGCATGATCGCTATTACGGCCTGATCGACTTCGAATTCTGGGCCAACAAATATGTCGGTCCCGAGGTCGTGGCCTATATGAAGGAACACGTTCACCCGCTCGACATCGTGTTCCGGCTCGCCGAGGACCACGGCATCGTGCTGCTCAACGGCGGCGGCTTCCACGCGCCCGACTGGTCGGTCCGCGTCTCCTTCGCCAATCTCGACGACGAGGTCTACAGCCAGATCGGACGTGCCACGCGCGCGGTCGCCCGCGGCTACCGGCAAGCGTTCGACGCTTACAATCTCGCCCTCAACAAGACGAAATCGCCCGGCGGCGCGGCGCCTGCCAAAGCGAAGTAAGCTGAAGCTGCGCTGCACGCAGCAGCATCCCCGGGCAGTCGATCGGTCGTCGCGCCGGTCGATTGCCAGGCCTTTTTGCGGAGAGGACCGGCATGAGTTTCGTGGTGGAAGCCCTACGGAACAACCCCGAGCTCGCCATCTTCCTGACGGTCGCGCTCGGCTTTCTGATCGGCCGGCTGAAATTCGGGAGCTTCAGCCTCGGCGTCGTCGTCGGCTGCCTGCTTGCGGGAGTGCTCGTCGGGCAGCTCGACATCAAGATCCCGGCGACGGTCAAATCGGTCTTCTTCGACCTCTTCCTTTTCACGACCGGCTACAAGGTCGGCCCTCAATTCTTCCGGGCCCTGAAGAAAGATGCGTTTCCGCAGATGGCGCTTACGGTCGTCCTGTGCGTGTCGTGCCTTTTGATCGCGCTGACCTTTGCGAAGCTGCTTGGTTACGACATGGGCACGGCGGCGGGCCTCCTGGCCGGCGCTTTCTCTGAATCGACGGTCATCGGAACAGCCGGAGAAGCGATCCAGCGGCTCGACCTTCCCGAGGCCGAGCGCCGGGCGCTCGTGAACAATATCCCGGTTGCCTACGCCGTCACCTATCTGGTCGGGACGACCGCGCTCGTCTGGTTCCTCCCCAAGATTGGCCCCAAGCTGATGGGAATTGATCTGCGCGAGGCCGCGCGCGTAGCCACGGCAGCATTGCATTCGGACAAGTCGGGATCGGCCGGCGAGGTCGATGGCATCACATCGGCCGCTCGCCTGTTCGATGTGCGCGCCTATCGCGTCGAGAATGCGCAGCTGCTTGGCAAGACGATTGCAGAGCTGGAAGCCCTGCCGAAGAAGTCTCGCATCTTCGTTCTGCGTGGCCGCAGCGGCGATACCCTGTTCGATCATGCCTCTGAGCATCGCGTCCGGGCTGGCGACATCATCGCTGTCATGGCGCGCTTCGAAGTCCACGCGGCGCGCGGCGATGTCATCGGCCCGGAGGTGAGCGACCCCGATCTGCTGGACATTCCGATCGAGGCGCTCGACGTGATCGTGACAAGCCGCAAGCTCGACGACACATCGCTGGCCGAGCTGGCCGAGGGTGAGTTCGCGCGCGGGGTGTTTCTCGCCAAACTCACACGTTCGGGCATCGCCATGCCGGTGATCCCGACGACGCGTCTCAATCGCGGCGACGTCCTGTCCCTTGTGGGGCCGCTGACGGAGGTCGAACGCGCTGCGGCGGTGATCGGCTATTCCGACAGACGGACGCCCGCGACCGACATGGTCTTCGTGGGGTTCGGAATCTTCCTGGGGGGCCTGTTCGGCCTGCTGTCGGTTGCCGTCTGGGGCGTGCCGCTCACACTGACCGCCAGCGGTGGCGCCTTGTTCATGGGCTTGCTCTTCGGCTGGCTGCGCTCCGCCTATCCGTTTTTCGGCCGCATTCCGGAGCCGGCGATCTGGATTTTCGATACGGTCGGGCTTTGCATGTTCATCGGCATCGTCGGACTGGGCGCCGGGCCGAGTTTCGTCGCCGGCCTGAAAGCGACCGGCGTCAGCCTCGTTGCAGTCGGGCTGGTCTCGTCCCTGCTTCCGCACACCATCGGGATCCTGTTCGGGCGTTACGTCCTGAGGATGGATCCGCTCATTGTGCTGGGCGCCTGCGCTGGCGCCGGTACGATCACCGCCGCGCTCAGGGCGATCCAGGACGAGGCCCAAAGCAGCATACCGGCTCTCGGCTATACGGTTCCCTATGCCATCGGCAACATCCTGCTAACGGCTTGGGGGCCCGTCCTGATTGCGCTGATGACAATCTGATCGAGCCTTATCGAGCCTTCATGGGCGTGTCCGTCAACGGTCGATCCCGACGCCCTTACCCGCTCTATGCCGCCGACTCGTAGTGCCTATCCCTGAAAAATGGTTGATGGAGGTAACTATGTGGCGTCGTGCTCCGGCCGAGGCCGGTCGCGCGTGCCGCGGTGACACCGGGTGTCGGGGGCACCAGGCGTGGGCGTGCGGGCTGGAACGCCGATGAATCGAGGGACCCGGTCAATCGGGCGGGCAGGCGCTGAAAGCCTCTGTTCCGCTCTGTCCGGCGGAACTGCGCCGACGCCCCTGGAATTGCCGGCCCTACCGCGGTTGGGCTGGTGACTGCCCCGGGCGCGCGAGCTTGCGCGACAGTTTGAGTCAGGATCGGAACGATGGATAGGAAGGCGCCAAAGCGCCACGACTCGATCGAGCATTCGACCTTGATCGACAGCGCGATTCGCATCGGGCTCATCGGTCTGCTCGTCTATGCCTGCGCCCGGATTGTCCTGCCCTTCGCGTTCCTTTTGATCTGGTCGGCCATCCTGGCGGTGATTTTGTATCCGCTTCATTTGCGTCTGGCGCCGCGGCTTGGCCAGCGGGGATCGGCGCTGCTGATCGGCCTAATCGGCGTCGCGCTGATGCTCGGACCGATGGTGATGCTGGTGACGTCGCTGGCGACGTCGCTCTATTCGGGTATCTCGACTTTGCAGAGTCAGGGTCTGACGGTGCCGCAGCCGCCGCTATGGCTCGATGGCACTCCGCTTGTCGGCAAGAAGCTGACGGAGATCTGGTCTCTCGTCGCTTCCAACCTGCCGGCAGCGCTGACAAAATACGGTCATCTGGTGAGCGGCCCCTTGGCTTGGCTCGCCTCCTCCGCCGGCGACCTCGCCATCGGCGAATTGTCGTTCGTCGCTTCATTCGCGATCGCCGCGGTGCTCGTTGTCCATGGTCCAGCTGCGGGCCAGTTTGCTCGCCGCACGCTCGAACGCATCACGGGCAGCGAGGAACGCGCCGTGCGCCTGGTTACCTTGACCGCGGCCACGATCCGCGGCGTGGGGCTCGGCGTGGTCGGCGTGGCGCTCATCCAGTCACTGCTGTTGGGCTGCGGCTTCTTCGCCATCGGACTCCCGGCGGCCGGTCCCTTGATGCTCGTGGCGCTGCTGCTGGGTATCATGCAGGTGCCGTTGATTCTGCTGACCCTGCCCGTCGTCGGCTACGTCTTTTATTCCGAGGCAACGCAGCCCGCGATCATCTTTCTGATCTGGAATATCGTTGTCGGCCTCAGCGACAATGTTCTCCGTCCGTTGTTCCTCGGAAGGGGTCTCGAAGTCCCCATGCCAATCATTCTTATTGGTGTTCTTGGTGGCGTGATTGTCGATGGGCTTCTAGGTTTGTTCGTAGGGCCGGTCCTGCTCGGAGTCAGCTATACGTTTTTGATCGAATGGCTGCAGAACAACTCCGTTTGAATTGCTGTTCGTTCTGACTTCATCGCGGTCAACGGGCCAAAGGCAGGAACAGAGATTGTCCTCAGCTGCATATTCTGCGGCTATAAATTCAATCGGCATGGCGCGGGATCGTTGCACTCTCTCTGGGGACGGCTAGCGACGCCGGTACGCGAAGTAGCGGCCGTCCGGCACATCGTCAGGAAGTGGCACCGCCTCGAAGGCCGGGTGGTCGAGCTGCCAGCCTGTGACGACCAGGCCGCCCGGCTTGGCCAGCGCTGCGACGTGATCCGGCAGCCACGCGAAGGCCAGGTGGTCCCGGTCAGGCACGCCGGTCGTGACGTCGACATGGATCAGGGCGGCTGCCCCTGCGTGCCGGGCGGCGAAGGCCGGCAGCGTCTCCTCCATCTCCCCGACGACGAGAAGATGGCGGGGCGGCATCGATCGGGGGTTGGGGCTGGGATTGCGCTCGAACACATGGATCTCGCGGCCGGGCAGCCGCTCGCGCAGATGATCGTAGGTGCGGCCGTTGCCGAGCCCCAATTCCAGGACCAGCCCTTCCTGCCCTTCGATGCGATCCGCTGCCCAGTCCAGCATGCTGCGCTGAGCCTGAAGGCGACGGATGAAGCTGTCGAGCCGGCTCATGATCATGCACCCAATGTCGTCAGTCACTATGAGCGGCCGGGGCCGCGATGCCAACGACGATCCCATCAGCGCGCGCTTGCCAAATCGAACGATGCGATGGCCTAATCGACCGAGAAGTGCGCTTCATCAGATGCGTATCGAAGGCCGGCAAGAGCCTTTTCCAGGGAGAGAAGTTGATGATTTCGAAGCGATATCTCATCGCTGCGGCTGTCGCCGCGTCCGTTGTCGCACTGCAGACTCCTGCTTCGGCCGAAACCTGGCCGGCGCGGCCGATCACCTTCATCGTGCCTTTCCCGGCGGGTGGCGGCACCGATACCTTCGCGAGACCGCTCGCCGCGCAGCTCGATCAGCAACTGGGCCAGCGCATCGTGATCGAGAATCGCGGTGGAGCGGGCGGCACGGTCGGTGCGTCGGCTGCGTCCAAGGCCAAGCCCGATGGCTACACCTTCTTCGTCGGGGCCGCGCACCATGCCATCGCGCCGGCGCTCTATCCCAAGCTCGACTACAACATCCAGACCGATTTCATCCCGATCGCCGTCATCGCCCTGCCGCCGCAGGTCATCGTCGTCCATCCCGGCAAGGTCCAGGCAAAGACCGTGGCCGAGCTCGTCGACTACGCCAAGAAGAACCCGGAGAAGCTCAACTATGCCTCGGCCGGCAACGGCACGACGCATCATCTCGCCGGCGAACTCTTCCAGATATCGACCGGGACGAAGCTGACCCATGTCCCCTATCGCGGTGCCGGCCCGGCCCTGCAGGACACCGTCGCGGGGCAGGTCGACATCCTCTTCGACGGTCTCGGCTCGTCGGCCGCGCAGATCCAGAGCGGCGCCTTGCGCGCGCTTGCGGTCGCAGCGCCCACCCGTTCCGAGGCCGTGCCCGATGTGCCGACGGCCAAGGAGGCCGGCCTCGACGGTTACGAGGTCTCGACCTGGTATGCGCTCTGGGCACCGAAAGGCACGCCGGCTGAGATCGTGACCCGCATGCGGACGGAGGTCGAGAAGGCCTTGAAGACGCCGACCATCGACGCAGTCTGGAAGAAAAGCGGCTCGCCGATTCCGACCCTGAGCGGCGAGGCTTTCGGGCGCTTCGTATCGGCGGAGGTCGACCGCTGGGGCAAGGTCGTCAAGGAGGCGCAGGTCAAGCTGGAGTGAGGTGAGCCCGAGCTGCGGCTTGCGACGAGCCGCCTCCTAGGCCTCGCCTTCCACATCGCCGTCGATGACGGCGCGCGCCGTGGCATAGCCGAAGCCGAGGCGCGTCAGCGTGGCCAGGTCCTTCTGCCGGAACGCTGCGCGGTCGCTCCTGCGCCAGGGGCCGAGCCGGCGGCGTGTCGCGGCGATGCGCGCGGCCGCGATCTCGTCGTCCGCATTCGTGGCTGCGAGTTCACCCACCAACTCGCGGCCAACTCCTTTCGCGGTCAACCGGGCCGCGACCGCACGGCTCGACTGGCCCTTGCGTCGCAAGGTGGCTGCCCTCGCCTCGGCGAAGCGGCGATCATCGATCAAACCCGTCGAAACGCAGCGCGCGATCACCGTATCGAGCGCTTCCGCATGAGCCGCCGGGTCCTCGCCATGGTGGCGGCAGCTCATGGCGATCTTGCGTGCCAGCACCCGGCGCAGCTGCGCCGCGGGCGCGGCATAGCGCTCGAGATAATGCATTGCCGCCCGCTGCAGATAATCGGCGGTGATGCGCCGTGGGATGCGGGCAGGGCGAGCGCCCTGCCCTGGCCTGTCGGCGATTTCAGGCATGCTAGTCGGACATCGGCTTCGATCGGCCGGCCTTGACGCCGGAGCGGCGCTCCTTGGAGGCGAGCCTGCGCTCCTTCGAGGCCTTGGTGGGCTTCGTCGCGCGCCGAACGGTCGGGCGAACCGCGGCGGCGCGGATCAGCTCCAGCAGGCGCTCGACGGMCTCCTCGCGATTGCGCTTCTGGCTGCGCTGCGCCYGGGCGACGATGATGATGACCCCGTCCTGCGTCAGCCGGCTGCCGGCGAGCTTCATCAAGCGGATCGCGACATCGTTGGGCAAATTGGGCGACTGGCGCACGTCGAAGCGGATCTGCACGGCGCTCGAGACCTTGTTGACGTGCTGGCCGCCGGGCCCCGAGGCGCGCACGAAGCTTTCCTCGATCTCGCTCTCGTCGATCGCAATGGACGGGGTGACTTGAATCATGGGAGGACGCTAGATCACGGCGCACTCGGATGGAAACATCCGAATGCGAAAAAACGTGATCGATTCTCAAAGTCGAGAGCATAGCTGCAGCGAAAGGCAGGGTTCCGCTTTTCGCTCGACGCTCTCCTTCAATTCACGGAGACATGCAGCGTTGAAGCCCTCTCGCGACATTGCCCGGCTCATCGAGATCATGGCGGCGCTGCGCACGCCCGGGACCGGCTGCCCCTGGGACCTGGAGCAGGATTTCGGCTCGATCGCGCCCTATACCATCGAGGAAGCCTATGAGGTCGCCGATGCGATCCAGCGTGGCGACAAGCTCGATCTCAAGGACGAGCTCGGAGATTTGCTGCTTCAGGTCGTCTTCCATGCGCGCATGGCCGAGGAGGAAGGTTCCTTCGCCTTTCCGGATGTGGTGGAGGCGATCACCAGCAAGCTTATCCGCCGGCACCCGCATGTCTTCGGCGATGCGCTTGACCTCTCGCCGGCTGAGGTGAAGCTGCTCTGGCACCGGATCAAGGCCGGGGAGAAGGCGGCCAAGGCGGCGGCACGCGAAGCCGCCGGCCTGTCACCGCAAGAGGAGGACAAGAGCATCCTCGCCGGGGTGCCGCACACCCTGCCCGCCCTCTCCCGTGCCTGGAAGCTGCAGGCCCGCGCCTCGACGGTCGGCTTCGACTGGAACGACGCGCGGCTCGTGCTCGACAAGATCCGCGAGGAAACGCTGGAGATCGACGAGGCGCTCGCCGGCGGCGACAAGGCGGCGATCCAGGAGGAGATCGGCGATCTGCTCTTCGTCATCGCCAACCTCGCGCGCCATGTCGATGCCGACCCGGAGGGCTGCCTCAACGCTGCCAACGCCAAGTTCGAGCGTCGCTTCAAGGGTATCGAGGAGGCGCTCGACGCGCAGGGGCGAAACGCAAAGGACGCGACGCTCGAAGAGCTGGAAGCGCTCTGGCAGAGCGTAAAGAGGGCTGAGAAAGCGGGCGGCTGACGGGAGCGCCAAGGCCGTCATTCTCGGGCGGAGCGAGGTGCAGACTCGAGAATCTTTGGACGAGAGAGCGCCTGACCGGGGCCTCGTCCGGCGAGAGATGCTCGGGTCAAGCCCGAGCATGACGGCCCTCTGGGCCTCGCGTTATCAGCGCCGCTCGGCTTGCGGAAACCGGGCGGTGAACGCCCCTTCCCGCTCCGGCGGCAGCCGGACGACGAGCTTCAGCTCGCCATCCTCCGCATCATCGCGCTCGAGGATTTCACCATTGGCGTGAAGCCAGGCGAGCGACTTGCCGTCGCCGGGAGCGAGATTGAGCCCGTAGATCGGCCGGCTATGGGCGATGCGGGTTTCGATGGCCTGCGTCAGGCGCTCGATCCCCTCGCCGGTCAGCGCCGAGACCAGGACCGGCCGTACCTCCGACGCCCGGAGCGAAGCGATGCCGAGCTGGCGTTCGCGTTCTGCCGGGTCGAGCAGATCGGCCTTGTTCCAGACCTCGATGACGCGCTGGCCGTCATCCGGGTTGATGCCGAGATCGCGCAGGATCGCCTGGACGTCGGCGGCCTGCGCCTGCGTGTCGTCATGGGCGACGTCGCGGACATGCAGCAACACGTCGGCCTCGATCGCATCCTCCAGCGTGGCGCGGAAGGCAGCGACGAGCTGCGTGGGCAGGTCGGAGATGAAGCCGACGGTATCGGACAGCATGATCCGCGCGCCATGCGGCAGCTTGATCGCGCGCGCCGTCGGGTCGAGCGTGGCGAAGAGCATGTCCTGCGCCAGCACCTCGGCCGAGGTCAGCCGGTTGAAGAGCGTGGATTTTCCGGCATTGGTGTAACCGACGAGCGCAACGATCGGATAAGGCACGCGTTTCCTGCTGGCGCGATGGAGCGAGCGGGTGCGCTTCACGCTCTCCAGATCGCGCTCGATCTTGGTCATGCGTTCCTGGATGATGCGCCGGTCCGCCTCGATCTGGGTCTCGCCGGGGCCGCCGAGGAAGCCGAAGCCGCCGCGCTGGCGCTCGAGGTGGGTCCAGGACCGCACGAGCCGGCTCTTCTGATAGTTCAGATGGGCGAGCTCGACCTGAAGCGCACCTTCCTTGGTTCGGGCGCGCCGCCCGAAGATCTCGAGGATGAGGCCGGTACGGTCGATAACCTTGCAGCCGAAGACCTTTTCAAGATTGCGCTGCTGGACCGGCGACAAGGCGCAGTCCATCACGACGAGGCCGATTTCCTCGATCTTGATGCGCTCGGCCAGCTCCTCGACCTTGCCCTTGCCGATATAGGTCGCCGGCCTCAGTGCGGTGAGCAGCACCTGCACGGGCTCGACGACGGTCAGGTCGATCGCAGCCGCCAGCCCTACCGCCTCGTCCAGCCGTGCCGCGAAGGAGCGCTGGTTGGCGTCGGTGGCGACGCCTCGCTTCTGCAAATAGGGCCCCACGACATAGGCGCGCGTATTCGCCGCGATGTCGCGTTCGATCTCGTCGAGCGGCTTCGGGGCCGCCCGCTCCTTGTCGTGGTCGTGGCTTGCAGCCAAATCAGTTCTTGTCCGTTTCCTCGGGCTCGAACAACTGCACCGGATGGCCGGGCATGATCGTCGAGATCGCATGCTTGTAGACGAGCTGCGAATGACCGTCACGCCGCAGAAGCACGCAGAAATTATCGAACCAGGTGACGACGCCCTGCAGCTTCACGCCGTTGACGAGGAAAATCGTCAGCGGAATCTTCTGCTTGCGTACGTGATTGAGGAAGGTGTCCTGAAGGTTCTGTGCCCGCTCTGCGGCCATGGGTAGTCCCTGTTGTTGGGATCGTCGATCGGTTTACGCCCGCGATCCAGTTCGTTCCGTTCGTGCCGGCGGCGCATTCCACCAACCTCGGAACACCGATGCTCCATTAGATCGTCGAGTTCGCGTGCAACGCAAGTGCAGCAATGCCGCGTTTTTTCGCAGGTGCGTCTGCGTGGCGTGCAGATGCACCCTGGGAGAATGGCTCAGCCGACGCCGAGGGATTTGAGCTTCCGGTGCAGCGCCGAGCGCTCCATGCCGATGAACTCGGCCGTCCGCGAGATGTTGCCGGAGAACCGGGCGATCTGCGCGATGAGGTATTCGCGTTCGAAGATCTCGCGCGCGTCGCGCAGCGGCAGGCTCATCAGCCTCTCGCCGCCAGAGCCGGAAGGCGTCGTCGGCACCATCGCGCCGACCTCGGCCGGCAGCATCTCGACCGTCACCTCCGAGTTGGGGTCGCCCTTGGTCAGGATCATCAGCCGCTCGACGTTGTTGCGCAGCTCACGGACGTTGCCCGGCCATTCATGCGATTGCAACACGGCCATCGCGTCCGAGCCGATCCGGCGCTTGGGCAGGCCGCTGGCGATGGAGATCTGGTCCATGAAGAACTCGATCAGCTCCGGCACGTCCTCGCGCCGCTCCGAGAGCGGCGGCACCCGGATCGGCACGACGCTGAGGCGGTGATAGAGGTCCTCGCGGAAGTGCCCGTCGCTTATGAGCTGCGCCAGGTCACGGCTCGACGAGGAGATGATGCGGACGTCGACATGGACCCGCGTCGCGCCGCCGACACGCTGGAAGTTCTGGTCGACCAGCACGCGCAAGATGCGGTTCTGCGTCTCGCGCGGCATGTCGCCGATTTCGTCGATATAGAGCGAGCCGCCATGCGCTTCCTCGAGCGCGCCGATCCGGCGCGAACGGCCATCGCCGCCCTCGACGCCGAAAAGCTCCTCCTCCATCGTCTCGGGGGTGATCGTCGCCGCGTTGATGACGACGAAGGGCCCGCTCGTGCGCGTCGAAGCCTCGTGCAGCGTCCGCGCCGTCAGTTCCTTGCCGCAGCCCGGCTCGCCGGTGATGAGGACGCGGGCATTGGTCGGCGCGACGCGCTCTATCGTCTGGCGAAGCTGGTTCACCACTGTCGTGCGCCCGACGATGCGGTTGGCCTGAACAGAGCGGGTCTTGWGGTCCCTCACCTCGCGGCGCAGCCGCGACGCTTCGAGCGCCCGCTCGGCGACGAGAACGAGCCGGTCGGCCTTGAACGGCTTTTCGATGAAGTCGTAGGCGCCGCTCTTGATCGCGGAGACGGCGGTCTCGATGTTGCCGTGGCCGGAGATCATCACCACGGCGAGATCCGGGTGGCCCTCCTTGATCAGCTCCAGCACCTGCAGGCCGTCGAGGCGGCTGCCCTGCAGCCAGATGTCCAGAAAGACGAGATTCGGCCGGCGCGCCGCGATCGCGGCGAGCGCCTCGTCGGCGGAGCCCGCCTTGCGGGTGCGGTAGCCTTCATCCTCGAGAAGGCCGGCGACCAGATCGCGGATATCGACTTCGTCGTCCACTACCAGGATGTCAGCGCTCATAAGCGTATCCCATCATTCGAATCAGGAGCGACCGGGCCGGAGCCCGGCTGGGCGGCCTCATCGCCGCCATCGGCCTCGCAAGGGCCCGTTTCAGGGAACCAGAGGCGAATGCGGGCGCCCCTCGTTCCGCTGGAGGCATCCGGACGGTCGAGCAGTTCGATGCCGCCGCCATGGTCCTCCAGAATCTTGCCGACGATGGCGAGGCCGAGACCGGTCCCGCCCTCGCGCGTCGTCATGTAGGGCTCCAGCAGCTTCTGACGCTGGTCGGCGGGCAGCCCCTTGCCGTTGTCGATGACCTCGATGACGATCCGCCCGTCATCGCGCCGTTCCAACCGGACATCGATATGCCCCCGGCCGCGTTCCTCGGCCGGCACGGCTTCGATCGCTTCCGTCGCGTTCTTGATGACGTTGGTCAGGGCCTGCGAGAGCAGGCGGCGGTCGAACTGCGCCGGAACCGCCTCTGCCGGCAGGCTTTCCTCGATCGTCATTTCCGGATTGCCGACCCGCCAGAGGAAGACGATCTGCCTGACGGTTTCGACGATGTCCTCGCGCGTCAACGAGGGTTTGGGCATGCGGGCGAAGGAGGAGAATTCGTCGACCATGCGCCGGATATCCTCGACCTGGCGCACGATCGTGTCGGTGCACTGGTCGAACACGTCCTTGCCCTCGGTGATGACGCGGCCGAACCGGCGCTTGATGCGCTCGGCCGAGAGCTGGATCGGCGTCAGCGGGTTCTTGATCTCATGGGCGATGCGCCGGGCGACGTCGGCCCAGGCGGCCGTGCGCTGCGCGGAGACCAGATCGGTGATGTCGTCGAGCGTGACGACGAGCCCAGCGCCGCTCCCCTCGCCTTCGCGGGCGGCGCGAATGTTGACCATGCGGTCCTGGCCGCCGCGCGTGAGCGTAGCTTGCCCGGAAATCTGCCGCTGCCGACCCTGGAGCGCCTCGGCAACGAAGGACGCCACTTCCGGAGCGATCTCCGCGATCGGCTTGCCGAGCAGGCGGCCGCCGGTGCCGAGCAAGGTCTCGGCCGAGCGGTTGATCGTCGTGACATGGCCATCGCCGTCGAGGCTGAGCACGCCTGACGAGACGCCGGACAGCACCGTCTCGGTGAAGCGCCGTCGCTTGTCGATGACCTCGCTCGCCGTCACCAGGCTGTCGCGCTGGCGACGGAGCTCCGCCGTCATCTTGTTGAAGGTCTCGCCGAGATGGGCGAGATCGCCCTCGGATCTTCGGATCGGGACCTGGACGTAGAAATTGCCGCTGGAGACCTGATCGGTCGCGTGAATCATTCGTCGGATCGGAGCGACGAGGCCGTTGGCGAAGCTCAGGCCCAGCCAGATCGCCGAGAGCAGCAGGATCAGTGCTATCAGGCCGTACATCGAGGCGAAGGCGACCTGGACACCCTTGCGGCGGGCGTCGATCGACAGATACTCGACGGCCGCGCCACGAGCGACGGCCGGAAACTCCACGGCCAGCGGATCGACCTCGCGCGCGATGTGCAGGAAGCTGTTCTCGTAGGCCGGCAGCTTCATCACCGCACCGAAGACCCGCCCAGCGCGAGGTATCACGCAGATCGGCTCCGGCGCCGACTGGGCATCGTCGAAGGCGGCCTGATCGGGTTTGGGCGCATCGCGCAGCACGTCGATACTCGCGCGTACGATCACTTTGTCCGGCGGCTGCATGATCGCGGCGACGGGGACGCCGAGCGCGGTGGCGCGTGACGTCAGAAACGTCTCGAACCACTTGCGGTCGACATCGAAGGCGGGCTTGGCGCGCGTCAGATCATCGGCGAGCACGCGGATTTCGCGGCCCAGCGAGCGGCACTGGCTGGCAGCGTAGGCGTCGGCGACCTCGACCGATTTGAAGATCGCGTCGCGCATCCGGTCCGAGAACCAGGGCTCCAGGCCGCGCTCGATGGTGAAGGTCGCGATAATGGCGACGAGGACGGCCGGGAGCGCGGCGATGATGCTGAACAGGCCGACGATCCGCACATGCAGCCCGGCGGCCGCGGCCCCTGCCTTTCGCGCGCGGATCAGGACAGCCGCTTCGAAGGCGACGATCACCATCAACGCCAGAATCAACAGCGCATTGAGAACGAAGACCGCGATGACGACTTCGTGGACCGGCGCGATCGGCGTGGCGCCCGAGAGGACGAGGAAGGTGAGCAACGCCGAGACCAGCGCCAGCAGGACGACGATCCCGCCGATCCAGCCGGAAACGCGGCGGGATTTCTCCTCACCGCGCGGCATCATTCTGGCTTCAGTTACGGAAGCGGACACGTGTTCTGACAACTCCGATGCGGCGCTGCCGAAACATGGCATCGCCTACGGGCGCAACTGATGCGCCGCCGCAACGGTGTTGTCAAAATATGACATGGGCAAGGCGGGGCCGCGGCTCAGCGCGGCGAGCGGACCACCTGCATGTCGAGCTCCCGAATCTTCTTGCGGAGCGTATTGCGGTTGAGGCCCAGCAGTTCGGCCGCCCTGATCTGATTGCCGCGGGTCGCGGCCAGCGCGGCGGCGATCAGCGGTGGCTCGATCTCGCGGAGAATGCGGTGATAAAGGCCGGGCGGCGGGATATTGTCACCGAAGCCGCCGAAATACTGGCCGAGATGGCGCTCGACCGAACCTGACAGCGTCTCGGCGCGCTCGGGAGCGGCCGGACTTCCGGCGTAGCCCGATCCGGAGGCGGCCGGCTGCAACTCGGCCTCGACGATCGGGGCGGTGATCGTCTCCTGAGGATAAAGCGCTGCCAGGCGGCGAACCAGGTTCTCCAACTCGCGGACGTTGCCCGGCCAGCGATAGCGCCGCATCACGTCCATCGCTTCCGAATCGACCTGCTTGCGCGGCAGCCCCTCCTTCTCGACGAGCGAGAAAAAGTGGCGAACCAGATCCGGAATGTCCTCCACCCGCTCGCGCAGCGGCGGCAGGCGGATCGGCACGACGTTGAGCCGGAAGAACAGATCCTCGCGGAACAGGCCCTGCGCGATCGAGATCCGCAGATCCTTGTTGGTCGCGGCGATGATGCGGACATTGGTCTTGATCGGCGTACGCCCGCCGACGGTCGTGTACTCGCCCTGCTGGAGAACACGCAGCAGCCGGGTCTGCGCCTCCATCGGCATGTCGCCGATCTCGTCGAGGAAGAGCGTGCCGCCCTCCGCCTGCTCGAAGCGGCCGGAAGAGCGCGTCAGGGCGCCGGTGAAGGCACCCTTCTCATGGCCGAACAGCTCCGATTCGATCAGGTCCTTCGGGATCGCGGCCATGTTGATCGCGACGAAGGGGCCGTTCTTGCGCTTGCCGTAGTCGTGGAGCGCCCGAGCCACAAGCTCCTTGCCGGTGCCCGACTCGCCGTTGATCATCACGGTCAGATCGATCGGCATCAGCCGGGCCAGCGCGCGATAGACATCCTGCATCGCCGGCGAGCGGCCGATCAGCGGAATGTCCTCGGGCTCGGCGGCGTGGCTGCGGGCAGCCTCGCCGCGTGGACGCGACAAGGCGCGGCCGACGATGGCGACGAGCTCCTTCAGATCGAAAGGCTTCGGCAGATATTCGTAGGCGCCGCGCTCGGAAGCCTTGATCGCGGTCATGAAGGTGTTCTGCGCGCTCATGACGATGATCGGCAGCTCGGGCCGCACGCGCTTGATGCGCGGCAGCAGGTCGAAGGCATTGCCGTCCGGCATCACGACATCGGTGATGATCAGGTCGCCCAGCCCTTGGGCGGCCCAGGTCCACAATGTCGCCGCCTGCCCGGTTGTGCGGACTTCATAGCCGGCCCTGGCGAGCGCCTGATTCAGGACGGTGCGGATCGCGGCGTCGTCGTCGGCGACGAGGATGTTCCCGGTCGGCATGTGTTCGATTAGGCCTTGCGTTGACTGCCGTGACCCAGCTGGTGCAGCGGCAGAAGGATCCTGAATTGCGTACGACGAGGGACGGACTCGCATTCGACGATTCCGCCGTGATCGCCGATCACCTTGGCAACGAGTGCAAGTCCAAGGCCACTTCCCTGTGCCTTGGTGGTCACGAAGGGATCGAACAGGTGCTGGACGAGGTCCGGCGGCACGCCGGAACCGTTGTCGCGGATGACGATTTCGAGCGGCAGCGCGATCCGTTCGGTCGATCCCGGAACCTGCATGCGAATGCCCGGGCGATAAGCCGTCGTCAGCGTGATCTCGCCGTCGATCGCATATTCGCCAATGGCTTCGGCGGCATTCTTCACCAGATTGAGCAGAACCTGGACGAGTTGGTCGCGATTGCCGGCTACCGGCGGCAGCGACGGATCATAGACCTCCGAGAAGCGGATGTGCCGGGCGAAGCCCGATTGCGCCAGGCGCTTCACGTGATCGAGCACGTCGTGGACGTTGACGGGGTCGCGCTCGCTGGGGCGCTCGTCGCCGAAGAGCTCGACGCGTTCGACCAGCTTCACGATGCGATCGGTCTCGTCGCAGATGAGCTGGGTCAGCATCCGGTCCGAATCCGAGATCGAGCCTTCGAGCAGCTGGGCCGCCCCTCGAATGCCCGAGAGCGGGTTCTTGATCTCATGGGCCAACATAGCGCCGAGCGCCGTGATCGAGCGGGCTGCTCCTCTATGCGTCAATTGCCTGTCCATTTTTTCGGCAATTGTCCGTTCTTGCAGCATCACTACGACCGCATCGGCCTGGCTGGGCAAGGGAGAGGCAAAAACATCGACGATGCGATCAATACCGAGGCGTGGCGAGCCGAGGTCGAGGCGGTACTCGCTGACGCTGGCGCCGCGGCGCTGCACATCCTCGATCAGCCCCAGCACGGGAGAGCCGAAGGCGATGAGATCGTCGATGCGTTGTCGCTTCAGGACGGCCGCGCTCGACTGGAAGAAATCCTCGGCCGCCGTGTTCGCGTAAATCACGATATGGCCTTCGCCGATCACCAGGACCGGCATGGGCAGAACATTCAGCGCCTGAACCTCGATGGGATCGAGGAGGTAGGTGCTCATGCTCCCGAGCCCCTTGTCGGCAAACATCGCCGTCATCGGCTCTTCCTTTCCATCTCAGGCCGCTTCGCGGCTGCGTTCGGTCGAAAACAACCCCGTCAGCGCCCCGAGGACCTGACGAGGATCTTCCGAGGTGAGCAGCGTGCGCCGCCGCTCGGGATCGGGCGCGCAGCCCTCGGCCATCGCCTCGTCGGCATAGGCGGCGAGGTGCTTGCGGGCATGGCGCACGCCATGGGCCGGTCCCATCAAGGCCAGCAGGCCCTCATAGTGCTCGCACGCCACGGCGAGCTTCTCCGCCAATGAGAGGGGTGCGAGCGTGCGATCATCGAGTGCGGCGCCGATCTCACCGACCAGCCAGGGCCGGCCGAGTGCCGCTCGCCCGATCATCACGAAATCGGCGCCCGATTGCGCCAGGCAGGCTTTGGCATCGGCCGCGTCGTGAATATCGCCATTGGCCACCAGCGGAAAATCTCCCGCCGCGCGGACTGCTTCGATCGCCCGCCAATCCGCCTTGCCCTTGTAGAACTGCTGGCGGGTCCGGCCGTGGACCGTGATCATCCGCGCGCCGGCAACGACGGCGCGGCGCGCGAGTTCCGGCGCGTTGCGTGACGCATCGTCCCAGCCCAGCCGCATCTTCACCGTCACCGGCACCTTCACGGCCGAGACCGCCGCCTCGACCAGCGTCACCGCGTGATCGAGGTCGCGCATCAGCGCCGAACCGGCCCAGCCGCCCGTCACCTTCTTCGCCGGGCAGCCCATGTTGATGTCGACGATATCAGCGCCATTGGCCTCGGCGAGCCGGGCCGCCTCGCCCAGCCAATGCGGATCGCAGCCGGCAAGCTGGACGACATGCGGCGAGACACCTGCGCCCTCGGCGCGGATGCGCGCTTCCTCGCTGCCGCGCACGAATTCGTCCGACGCCACCATTTCCGAAACCACGATCCCGGCGTGGCGGCGTGCGGCGAGCCGGCGCATGACGATGTCGGTCACGCCGGACATCGGCGCCAGGAAGGCGCGGGATTCAATGGGAATTCCAGCGATGTTCAAACTGTTCAGCCTGCTTTTGAGGCAATCGAGATTATGCATATTTATTGGACAATGCTGCAGGAGCGCAAGTGCTTACAGCTTAATGGTGCAATGCAGCGAAAATACACCCCCTGCCCTCAGCCGTTGGAATTGGCTATGGCTGCCGCATGAACAGCCACTACGCCGAACCTCGCTCCTTGCCAGAGCCCGCTCACTCGCCCGCTCCGGTGGCCGCTTTGCTCGTCGCGGCCGGACGCGGGCTGCGCGCGGGTAGAGGCGCGCCGAAGCAATATCGGCTCGTCGATGGCCATCCTGTCCTGGCCCGCGCCCTTGCCCCGTTCCTGGCCGAGCCGGCGATCAGCCGCGTGGTGGTGGTGATCGGAGAAGGTGACGACGTGCTCTATGCCGATGCCGTCGCAGGTATCGACGACGCCCGGCTCGCGGCGCCGACCCCGGGCGGCACGACACGGCAGGATTCGGTTCGGCGCGGATTACGCGCGCTCGCACGCGACGGCTTCGACGGCATCGTGCTGGTCCATGACGCCGCCCGCCCCTTTGTCTCTCTGGCGCTGATCGGCGCGGCGATTAGAAAGCTGGGTGACGTGGGCATGGCCGCCATTCCGGCGCTGCCGGTGACGGACACGGTCAAGCGCACGGACGACAGCGGCCATGTCGCCGAGACCCCGCCGCGCGATCAGCTCGTCACCGTCCAGACGCCACAAGCTTTTCGCTTCAAGCCTCTCCTGGAAGCGCATGAGGCGGCGGAGGCGGCCGCGCTGCATGGCTTCACCGATGATGCGGCCCTGATGGAATGGGCCGGCCACCCCGTAGCGACCTTCACGGGTGATCCAGCCAACATCAAGCTGACCCATGCCGAGGATTTCCGCCGCGCCAATGCCCGGCCAGGCGAGGTTCTGGTGACCCGGGTCGGCACCGGCTACGACGTTCATGCCTTCGGCCCCGGCGACCATGTCTGGCTGGGCGGCGTCAGGATCGCCCATGACCAGGGTGTCGTCGCTCATTCCGATGGCGACGTGGCGCTTCATGCCTTGACCGACGCCTTGCTCGGCGCGCTCGCCGATGGCGATATCGGCACGCATTTCCCGCCGAGCGATCCGCAATGGCGCGGCGCGGCGTCCGCGCAGTTCCTCGCCTTCGCGGCGAGCCGCGTGCGCGAGCGCGGCGGGCGCATCGACCATCTCGACCTCACGATCGTTTGCGAGGCCCCCAAGGTCGGGCCGCACCGCGATGCCATCCGCGTGGCAATCGCAACTGCGGCCGGCATCCCGGTGGAGAAGGTCGCGATCAAGGCCACGACGTCGGAGCGCATGGGCTTTACCGGCCGGCGCGAGGGGCTTGCGGCGCTGGCGACGGCGACCATTCGATTGCCCGAAGCGGAGTAGCGCGATGTTCGACGCCGAGATCACCACGCTGTCGGAAGCCGTGCTGGCAATGTGCCGCGAAGCGCGGCTCAGGATCGGAACCATCGAGTCCTGCACCGGAGGTCTTGTCGCGGGGGCGCTCACCGCGATTCCCGGCTCTTCCGATGTCGTGAATGGCGGATTGGTCACCTATTCCAATGCGGCCAAGGCGGCACTCGCCAACGTGGCGGCCGAACTCATCGACGCCCATGGCGCCGTCAGTGAACCCGTGGCACGCGCAATGGCGGAAGGCGGGCGAGCCAGGCTCTCGGCCGATCTCGCGGTGGCCATCACCGGCGTGGCGGGCCCGGGCGGCGGGACAGCACGCAAGCCGGTCGGCCTCGTCCATTTCGCTTGCGCCTCCGCAACCGGCACCGCGCATCGCGAGATGCGGTTCGGCAACCTGTCGCGCGACGACATCCGGCGGCTTTCCGTGGTCGTCGCGCTCGAAATGCTGCGAAACGCCGCAGCTTGATCGCATTCAGCGGGAGAGCCGACACCAGATCGCGCTGACGATGTCGGCATCGTCACCACGCCATGGGGCGTGTAGTGACACGCTGTCATTCCGGGGCATCGCGTCAGCGATGAGCCCGGAACCCAGAACCGATGCGCTCGATCGTGAAAACTGCGGGGAAGAGACCGCTTCATGACGGACGGCATCGGTTCTGGGTTCCGGGCTCGGCCTTTCAGGCCGCCCCGGAATGACAGCGCGCTTCCGTCTCAAGACAGCAGGCTCTAAAGCCCTGTCACCGCTTTCGCGTCGGTTCGGCCATAGACGAGATCGGCGCGCTTCTCGAAGGCTTCCGAGAATTTGCGGAAGGCCTTGTCGAACATCGCGCCCATCAGGATGCCGAGCATGCGGCTGGCGAATTCGTAGGAAATGAAGAAGCCGACCTCGCAGCCGGCGCCATGCGGCTTGAAGGCCCAGCGGTTCTCCAGATGGCGGAATGGCCCATCGACATATTCGACGAGGATCTTGAGGTTCGCCGGATCGAGCGTGACGCGGCTGGTGAAGGTCTCGCGGATCGCCTTGTAGCCGACGCTCATATCGGCCAGCAGCACCTCGCCGCCGCCTTCGCGCGGCGTACGGCGCCTTACGGTCAGCCCTTCGCAGAGCGGCAGGAACTGGGGGTATTTTTCGACATCGGCGACGAGCGCGAACATCTGCTCGGGCGAATGCCTCACCCGGCGGGTGCTGTTGAACATCGGCATTGAGCGGCGCCGCTACTGGCCCAGCCGCGCTGCGCGGGCCGCGCGCAGCCGCGCAAAATCCTCGCCGGCATGGTGCGAGGAGCGGGTCAGCGGCGTCGAGGAGACCATCAGGAAGCCCTTCGCGAACGCGATGGTCTCGAAGCTCTTGAACTCGTCGGGCGTGACGAAGCGGATTACCGCATGGTGCTTGCGCGACGGCGCCAGATACTGGCCGATGGTCATGAAGTCCACCTCGGCCGAGCGCAGGTCGTCCATCAGCTGGAGAACCTCGTTCCGCTCCTCGCCGAGGCCGACCATGATGCCGGACTTGGTGAAGATGGTGGGGTCGAGCTCCTTCACCCGCTGCAGCAGCCGCAGCGAATGGAAATAACGCGCGCCCGGCCGCACCTTCAGGTACTTGCCCGGCACGGTTTCGAGGTTGTGGTTGAAGACGTCGGGCTTGGCCGCGACGACGACTTCGAGCGCGCCCGGCTTGCGCAGGAAGTCCGGCGTCAGGATCTCGATGGTTGTGCCGGGCGAGGCCTTGCGGATAGCGCGGATCACCTGGGCGAAATGCTCGGCGCCGCCGTCCTTGAGGTCGTCGCGGTCGACCGAGGTGATCACGACATGCTCGAGACCGAGCTTGGCGACCGCATCCGCGACCTTGCGCGGCTCCTCCAGATCGAGCGGCTGCGGCACGCCGGTCTTGACGTTGCAGAAGGCACAGGCGCGCGTGCAGGTATCGCCCATGATCATGAAGGTGGCGTGCTTCTTCTCCCAGCACTCGCCGATATTCGGGCAGCCGGCCTCCTCGCAGACCGTGACCAGCTTCTCGGCCTTCACGATGGCCTTGGTCTCTGCCCATTTGGGCGAGCCGGGAGCCTTCACGCGAATCCAGTCCGGCTTGCGCAGGACCGGGTTCTCCGGGCGCTTCTGCTTCTCCGGATGGCGCACCTCGGCCGCAAGCTGGCGTGTCTCGGCCTTCGGATTGCCGGCGTTGGGCCGGGGATCGCGGTTCAGCAGATCGAGTACAAGCGCCATATCGGGGTCCGGGCTTCGACAGCAGGAGCCGGCAGAACCGGCTCTCTCCTAGCTAATCTTCAAAGAGCGCTCCCGCAACTGCCGGGCTGCGCAGGGCGGCCTCAACCGCGGCGGCGGGCGGCATTCCAGATCACGATGACGATGATGGCGCCGGCGATGGCAGCCGTCAGCGTGCGCCAGAAGCCGAAGACCGGAATTTCCATGAGTTCCGCCACCTTGGCGCCCACGAAGGAGCCGGCGACGCCGACGAGCATGTTGGTGAAAAGGCCGTGGTCGGATGAGGTCAGGCGCTCGGCGATCCAGCCGGCCAGAAGGCCGATGAAGAGCGTCATGAAGAAGCCGTAGCCCGGCTGGGCCATGGTGGCGGCAAAGCTTTCCATAGAAGACATCCCCCTGGCCATGCGCAGATGCGCGCCTTCACCGTAACGATTGCAGCAGGTTCCGGCTAGGCGATGAAGCGGGCCAGCAGGATTACGAGGATCGCGCCGAGCACCGCCATGCCGGCATCGTCGAGGAAGCCGTAGCCGGTTCTCAGCCGCCAGCCGGTCAGCCGTGCGATACCCTGCCCCACCAGCATGCCGAGGATGCCCACGACCGCATGCCGGACCAGCCCGCCCCCGCCCACGATCAGGCTGGCGACGAAGCCGGTAACGGTGCCGAACGCGACGGTGGGGACGATGACGCGCCAGTCGAGCGCGAGGTCACGACGCGGCGGGAGAATCTCGACCTCCTCCTCGCGGACGACACGGTCGGGCTTGGGCGATTTGCGGGTGCGTGGCGGCATGGGCACAATATGAGACCGGGCGCGCCGCCCGCCAAGCTCCAGCGACTGGAACATAGGCCGTCATTCTCGGGCGGAGCGAAGCGCAGACCCGAGAATCTCTTGCGGAAGGAGGCTCAGCCGCCATCTCGTCACGAGATCCTCGGGGCAAGTCCCAGCATGACGCGCTATTGTCCAAGGCGACAGCCGCGCCCCGGGGAGAGCAGAGCCTCAGGCGTTCAGCACCTTGCCGTAGGCGTCCAGCACGCTCTCCTTCATCACTTCCGACAGGGTCGGATGCGGGAAGATGGTGTGCATCAGCTCTTCCTCGGTCGTCTCGAGGTTCATCGCGACGACGAAGCCCTGGATCAGCTCGGTGACTTCCGGGCCCACCAGATGCGCGCCAAGGAGCTTGCCGGTCTTGGCGTCGAAGATCGTCTTCGCCAGGCCTGAATCCTCGCCCAGCGCAACGGCCTTGCCGTTGGCGACGAAGTTGAAGCGCCCGACCTTGATCTCATGGCCGGCGGCCTTGGCCTTCGCCTCCGTCAGGCCGACGCTGGCGATCTGCGGGTGGCAATAGGTGCAGCCCGGGATCATCAGCTTGTCCATCGGGTGCGGGTGCAAACCCTTGATCGCCTCGACGCAGATCACTGCCTCGTGCTCGGCCTTGTGGGCCAGCATCGGCGGGCCGGCGACGTCGCCGATGGCGTAGATGCCCTTGACGTTGGTCCGGCAGACATCGTCGATGACGATGCAGCCGCGATCGGTCTTCACGCCGAGCGCTTCCAAACCGATGTTCTCGATATTGCCGACGACGCCGACGGCCGAGATCATGCGATCGGCAGTGATGGTCTGCTTGCCGCCCTTCTCGTCCTCGATATGGGCGGTGACGGAGTCGGCTGATTTCTCGACCATGGTGACCTTCGCGCCGGTCAGGATCTTCATGCCCTGCTTCTCGAAGGCCTTTCGTGCGAAGGCGCCGATCTCGGCATCCTCCACGGGAACGACCTGCGGCAGCACCTCGACCACCGTCACCTCGACGCCCATCGTGCGGTAGAAGGAGGCGAACTCGATGCCGATGGCGCCGGAGCCCATCACCAGCAGCGACTTCGGCATCTTGGCCGGGACCATCGACTCGAAATAGGTCCAGATCAGCTTGCCGTCGGGCTCGAGGCCGGGCAGCGCGCGCGGCCGGGCGCCGGTCGCGACGATGATGTGGTCGGCGGTGTAGGTGCCCTCGCCCTTGGCGCCCTTCGGCACCGGCCCTTGCGGCTGCATCGCCGGCTTCTTGGTCGGCGCGACGGCGATCGTGCCGGGCTTGGTCAGCTTGGCCTCGCCCCAGATCACATCGACCTTGTTCTTCTTCATCAGGAACTGGACGCCGTTGTTCATCCGCACGGCGATGCCGCGAGAGCGCTTCACGACGGCATCGAGATCGGCCTTGAACGAGCCTTCCAGCACCAGCCCGTAATCCTTGGCATGCTGGCCGTAATGCAGGATCTCAGCCGAGCGCAGCAGCGCCTTGGTCGGGATGCAGCCCCAGTTCGAGCAGATGCCGGCAAGATGCTCGCGCTCGACGATCGCGGTCTTGAAGCCGAGTTGCGCGGCGCGGATCGCGGCGATATAACCGCCGGGGCCGGAGCCGATGATGATGACGTCGTAGTCAGCCATGGTGTGTCTCCCGCCGCTCAGACCAGCATCGCCATGGGCTTTTCGATATAGCCCTTGAACGCCGCAAGAAGCTCTGCGCCGAGCGCGCCGTCGACCGCGCGGTGATCGGTCGAGAGCGTCACCGACATCACCGTCGCGACGGCGGGCTGGCCGCCCTTCACGACGACGCGCTGCTCGCCGGCTCCGACCGCGAGGATCGTCGCATGCGGCGGATTGACGATGGCCGCGAAGTCCTTGACGCCGAACATGCCGAGGTTCGAGACCGCCGTGGTGCCGCCCTGATACTCCTCGGGCTTCAGCTTGCGGGCTTTGGCCCGCGCCGCCATGTCCTTCATCTCGTTGGAGATCTGCGACAGCGTCTTGTGGCAGGCGTCGCGGATGATCGGCGTGATCAGGCCGCCGGGGATCGAGACCGCGACGCCGACATCGGCGTGCTTGTGCTTGAGCATGGTGTTGTCGGTCCAGGACACGTTCGCGTCCGGCACGGCCTTGAGCGCCAGAGCCAGCGCCTTGATGACCATGTCGTTGACCGAGAGCTTGTAGGCCGGCTTGCCGTCCTTCTCCGGCGCGGCGGCGTTGAGCTCGGCGCGCAGCTTCAGCAGCGCGTCCAGTTCGCAATCGACCGTGACGTAGAAATGCGGAACGGTCTGCTTGGCTTCGGTCAGGCGGCGCGCGATGGTCTTGCGCATGCCGTCATGCGGGATCTCCTCATAGGAGCCCGGCGCGAACAGCTTCTTGACCTGCTCGTCGGAGGGGCCGGCCGCAAGGGGCGCGGCAGCAGGCTTCTGGGCGGATGGCGCACTTGTCTGGGGGACAGGTGTGCTTGCAGCCTTAGCTCCGCCGCCCTTCTTTGCAGCCTCGACGTCCTTCTCGACGATGCGGCCATGCGGGCCGGAGCCGGCGATGGCGGCGAGGTCGAGCCCTGCGTCCTTGGCGATGCGGCGTGCCAGCGGCGAGGCGAAGGAGCGGCTGCCGTCGGATTTCGCCGGCGCGGATGCGGTGGGCGCGTCGGCCGCCTTGGCGGGAGCGGGTGCGGCCGAGGGGGCTTCAGCCTTCGCAGGCTCGGCCTTGGGGGCCTCCGCCTTCGGAGCGTCGCCCTTGGCGGGGGCCGAGACGCTCTTGGCGTCCTCGCCCTCGCCGGCGATCACGCCGATGATCTCATTGACGGCGACATCGGCCGTGCCCTCCGGCACCACGATCCTGGCGAGGATGCCCTCGTCGACCGCCTCGACCTCCATGGTGGCCTTGTCGGTCTCGATCTCGGCGATGATGTCGCCGGACTTGATCGTGTCGCCTTCCTTCTTCAGCCACTTGGCGAGATTGCCCTTCTCCATCGTGGGAGAGAGCGCGGGCATCAGGATGTTCGTCGGCATCGGTCAGCCCTCTCTCAGCGATAGCAGACGGCCTTGGCCGCCGCGACGACCTCGCCGATGTTCGGAAGCGCGAGCTTCTCGAGGTTCGCCGCGTAAGGCATCGGCACGTCCTTGCCGGTGACGCGGATGACGGGCGCGTCGAGATAGTCGAAGGCCGCCTCCATGATCTTCATGCCGATCTCGGCGGTGACGCCGGACTGCGGGAAGCCCTCCTCCACCGCGACGCAGCGATTGGTCTTCTGCACGGATGCGACGACCGTCTCGATATCCATCGGGCGGATGGTGCGGAGATCGATGACCTCGGCCTCGATGCCTTCCTTGGCCAGCGCCTCGGCGGCACCGAGCGCATAGGTCATGCCGATGCCGAAGGAGACGATGGTCACGTCCGTGCCGGAGCGCACCACCTTGGCCTTGCCGATCGGGATCAGGAAGTCGTCGCCCTTCGGCACGTCGAAGGACTTGCCGTACATGATCTCGTTTTCGAGGAAGATCACCGGGTTGGGGTCGCGGATCGCGCTCTTCAGCAGGCCCTTCGCGTCGGAGGCGCTGTAGGGCACTACGACCTTGAGACCGGGTACGTTCGAATACCAGGCGGCATAGTCGTGGCTGTGCTGGGCGCCGACGCGTGCCGCCGCGCCGTTCGGTCCGCGGAACACGATCGGTGCGCCCATCTGGCCGCCGGACATGTAGAGCGTCTTGGCGGCGGAGTTGATGATGTGGTCGATCGCCTGCATGGCGAAGTTGAAGGTCATGAACTCGACGATCGGCCTCAGACCGGACAACGCGGCGCCGACGCCGATGCCGGCGAAGCCATGCTCGGTGATCGGCGTATCGATGACGCGCTTAGCCCCGAACTCCTGCAGCAGGCCCTGGGTTACCTTGTAGGCGCCCTGATATTCCGCGACCTCCTCGCCCATCACGAAGACATCGCCGTCACGGCGCATCTCCTCGGCCATCGCGTCGCGCAGCGCCTCTCGGACCGTCTGGCTGACGATCTCGGCGCCTGCCGGGAATTCGGAAGAGGCATCATAGGCCTTGGCCTGGGCCGGCACCGTGTCGGGCTTGCTGGCCGCCGGCACATCCTCTGTCTTCGCCTCGGGCTTGGCTTCCGCCTTGGGCTCCGGCGCCTTCTCGGGAGCCGCGGCCTTGCCGCCGCCGCTCGCAGCCGCGCTGACATCTTCGCCCTCGGCCGCGATCACGCCGATCGGCGTGTTGACCGCGACGTTCTCGGTGCCGTCGGCGACGAGGATCTTGGCGAGGATGCCCTCATCGACCGCCTCGACCTCCATGGTCGCCTTGTCGGTCTCGATCTCGGCGATGATGTCACCGGACTTGACCTGATCGCCCTCTTTTTTCAGCCACTTGGCCAGTTTTCCTTCCTCCATGGTGGGGGAAAGGGCAGGCATGAGAATGTCGATCGGCATGAACGCACCCGGATTCTGAGACGCGGGGAAAGGACGAGGCGGGCGCGGGCTCAGCCCTGCGCCGGCTCCAGCAGGATGTCGGTGTAGAGCTCCGACGGATCGGGCTCGGGATCATGCGTCGCGAACTCGGCCGCGTCGTTGACGATCTCGCGGACCTTCGCATCCACCGCCTTCAGCTCGTCCTCGCCGATCTGGAAATCGCGGACGAGGCGCGCCCTCACCTGCTCGATCGGATCATGCTCCTCGCGCATGCGCTGGACCTCGTCCTTGGAGCGGTATTTCGCCGGGTCCGACATCGAGTGGCCGCGATAGCGATAGGTCTGCATCTCCAGGATGTAGGGCCCCTTGCCGGAGCGGGCGTGCTCGATCGCACGCTGTCCTGCCTCGCGCACGGCGCGTACGTCCATGCCGTCGACCTGCTCGCCGGGGATGCCGAAGGAGACGCCCCGGCGGGAGAAATCCGTCTGGGCCGAGGCGCGGCTCACCGCGGTGCCCATGGCATAGCGGTTGTTCTCGATGATGAAGATGACCGGCAGCTTCCAGAGCTGGGCCATGTTGAAGCTCTCGTAGACCTGGCCCTGATTGGCGGCGCCGTCGCCGAAATAGGTCATCGATACCGTGTTGTCGCCACGGTACCAGTCGGCGAAGGCCAGGCCCGTGCCGAGGGAGACCTGCGCGCCGACGATGCCGTGGCCGCCGTAGAAGTTCTTCTCACGCGAGAACATGTGCATGGAGCCGCCCTTGCCGCGCGAATAGCCGCCGCGTCGGCCGGTCAGCTCCGCCATCACGCCGCGCGATTCCATGCCGCAGGCCAGCATGTGGCCGTGGTCACGATAGCCGGTGATGACCTGGTCGCCGTCCTTGGAGGCCATCTGCATGCCGATGACGACGGCTTCCTGGCCGATATAGAGATGGCAGAAGCCGCCGATCAGCCCCATGCCGTACATCTGGCCGGCTTTTTCCTCGAAGCGCCGGATCAGCAGCATCTCGCGATAGGCGTGGAGGTCTTCTTCCTTGGTGAAGGTCGGCGCGTTGCTGAGGGCGGAGGTCTTTCCCGCTCCTTCCTTGGCGGCTCTTGCCTTTGCCGGCTTCGCGGCGGCTTTCGGTTGAGCGGGAGCTTTCGACTTACGCGCAGCAACAGCCATCAGGCGGCCCTCCAAGATCGTTCGACCTTTGTTGTAGAGGATCGCAAAAACCTTGGCGAGGACGCTATCTCGCAATGCAGCATGATCTAACTCGTTGAAAAAACGAGAAACTCCATGCGTAACTGGTTTTCAGTTAATCGATACGTCTGGGACTATGTGCCGTATCGTTAGAGCTCAGCGGCCCATGATGACTACGTCGTTCTTATGAGTGCGGCCGAGGGTGCTGCGCGCGTTCTCTTCCAGCAGGTCGCGGTCCACGGCCTCGTCCCGCACGAGGGCGAGCCGATGCTCCCAGGATTTGCGCTCGGTCACAAGCGCGGCGAGCTCGGCCTCCATGTCGCGCAGCGATTCCCTGACGGCGCCTCGTGCCTCGAGACCACGAGCGCCATGCTGCGCATGGAACATGAAATAGGCGACGGCCGCTCCCGACACGAGATAGAGCGCCAATGTCACGAAGATGGAGCGGAGGCCGCGGCGGATAACCATGGCACCACGCTACGGAGGCTTGGTTTCCGACCGGTTAACGCGCGGCGCGAAGCGAGACGCCTGCTGCACTGGTGAGCGGGGTGGGGATCGAACCCACGACCACATGATTAAAAGTCACGTGCTCTACCACTGAGCTACCCGCCCTCACCGAGGCGCTCACATACGGAGCCATGTGGCCCGGGTCAACTCGCTCGATGAAGAAGTCTCCATTCGGGCACCGCGTGGCCGGCCCGTCAATCCAGAAGGCCTCGCTCGAAGGCGACGTCGATGCAGCCATGGATATGGCCGTGCAGGAGCCGCTGTCCCTCGGTGGCGTCGCGGCGCAACGCGCAGTCGAGCAAGGCGCGGTGCTCGCCGATCGAGGCTGGCCCCCAGAAGATGAAGAAAACCATCTGATAGCGCAGATAGCGCTCGTAGATCCCCGCATGGAGATCGAGCAGCGCCTTCGAGCCGCAGGCGGACACCAGCGCCTGATGGAATTCGAAATCGTAGCGCTTCCATTGCTGCGTGCCGGAATCGTCGCCCGCGAGCAGCCGTTCCTCCATGCGGGCGAGCTTGTGATGGGCGGCGACGACGCGCCCTTCCCACTCCATGTCGCCCGCCGCGAAGGATTGCGCGAGGGCATGGCTCTCGATCAGCAGGCGGAGATCGGCAAGCTCCTTGAGGTCGCGGGCCGAGCATGGCGCGACCTGAAAGCCACGCTGCCCTTCGGCGACAACGAGCCCCTCCGGAGTCAGGCGGTTCAAGATCTCGCGCAAGGTGCTGATGCCGACACCATAGACGGAGCGCAGCTTGTCCAGCGTCAGCCTCTGGCCCGGCTGCAGGCGGCCGAACACGATGTCCTGCCGGATCCGCTCATAGGCCTGCTCGCCCGTCGAAAGCGCGGCGACGTCATCGCCGCCGATATCGAGTGCTGCTTCCGTCATTCCGCCTCGCATCGCCTTGTCTGGTTGAAGATAGGCCGCCCTGCCGCGCCGACCAACAAGAAAAGCTGGTCTTTCATGAATTAGCTGATGATTCAAAAATTATCAGTTGATCTGCGATCGGGCCTCGATAAGATCGGCCGCATAAGAAGTGGATCGGGGCCATGAGTTCCGTTCCAGATCAGTCCCGGGAGGACGCGATGTCGGCAAGCGAGAAGCCGGCCGGGCACGCTGGCGAACAGCGTGGGCGCGGCTGCATCTACATCCTGAACGGGCCGAACCTGAACCTGCTCGGGCAACGCGAGCCGGCGGTCTATGGCACCACCACGCTGGCGCAGATCGGCGAGCGCTGCGAGGCTAAGGCGAAGGCGCTCGGCTTCACGGTGGATTTTCGCCAGACCAATTTCGAGGGTGAGCTGGTCGAGAGCGTGCACCAGGCGCGCCAGGAGGCCTGCGGGATCATCATCAACCCGGCCGGCTACAGCTTCACCTCGGTTGCCCTGCTCGATGCGCTCAAGATGTTCGAGCGCCCCAAGATCGAGCTGCACATCTCGAACGTGCATGCGCGGGAGAGCATCTACCACAACTCGCTGGTCTCACGGACCGCGACCGGGATCATCATCGGGCTCGGCGCCGCGGGCTACGAGATCGCGATCCAGGCGATGGCCGGCATGGTGGAAGGCTGATGATGACATCAGCCGCCGACAGCCGGATCGCCGGCATGGAACGGCGGCTCTCAGCGGCGCAGCGTGCGCAGCACGGTGTCAATCGCCGCGGCCCTTCGGCGCGCCAGCGCCTCGGGCGCGCCCATGTCGTGGCCGAAGACCTGCTGGATGCTGGCACGGTTCGAGACGTTGTAGAAGGCGAGCGCGCTGATCGTCAGATGGATGTCGATCGCCTCGATCCCGGCCCGGAACGTGCCGTCCGATACGCCACGCTTGTAAGCCTCGCGGATCATGTCGATCGCCGAGAGGTTGAGCGTGGAGATCCGGTCGGAGGTGGCGAGGTGCCGGGCGTGATGGATGTTCTCGATCATCACCATCCGGACGAAATCCGGGTTCTCGGCGTGGTAGTCGAAGGTGAAGCCGGTGAGCAGGGCGATCGCCTCCTCCGGCCCCAGATTGGCAAGGTCGAGGCTGCGTTCGAAGCGCCGAATGCGCTCGTACATCTCCTCGAGGACGGCGCGATAGAGCCCCTCCTTGTCGCCGAAATAGTAGTAGATCATCCGCTTGCTGGTGGCAGTCTTGGCCGCGATCTCGTCGACGCGCGCGCCGCTGAGCCCGTTCTCGACGAACTCCACTCGCGCCGCTTCGAGGATGCTGCGGCGCACGCCTTCCGGGTCCTGGGTCCAGGACGCCGCCTTGCGGCTCGGCTTCTGAGGTGTGGTCGCTGCTTTGCTCATATTCCACCAGAGCCCATGCGGCCCCACTTGCCGGCGACGATGCCCAATTGGACAGGCCGGTTAATTTCGCTTGACCAAATGAACTAACTGGTACATTTAGCATGATGTGGGCACCGCGCAAGCTGGTGCGTTGCAGACAAGGCCCTCGACAAGAAGGGCCGCGAGGACAGACGGGACCCGGATCGACCCCATCGAGAAGGTCGGCCGCTCAGGGAAGCGCCATGAACTACAAGCTCGACTTCGCCCCGGTGATCGAGGGGTTGCCCGATCTGCTGATGGGCTGCCTCGGCACCTTCCTGCTCGCGCTCTGCGGCATGGCTCTCGCCATCGTCATCGGCATCGGCGGCGTGATCCTGCGCGACTCGCGCTTCGCCCCGGTACGCTGGCTGGTGAAGGCCTTCGTCGAGGTGATCCGCAACACACCCTTCCTGGTGCAGATCTTCTTCATCTATTTCGCGCTGCCGCTGGCGGGCTTGCGGCTCGACCCGACACCGACCGCGATCATCGCGCTCGGCATCAATGGCGGTGCCTATGCCATCGAGATCATCCGCGGCGGCGTGCAGTCGATCAGCAAGGGGCAGATCGAGGCTGGCCTCGCGCTCGGCCTGCATAAGGCGCAGGTCTTCCGGCTGATCGTGCTGAAGCCGGCGTTGCGCGCGATCTTTCCTTCGCTCACCAGCCAGTTCGTGCTGCTGACGCTGACGACCAGCGTGGCTTCGGCCATCTCGGCCTATGAGCTGACCTCGGTGGCGCAGCGGATCGAGTCCAACAGTTTCCGCTCCTTCGAGGTCTACGGCACGATCACGCTGTTCTACCTCGTGATTTCCTGGGTGATGATGCGCTTCTTCGCGCAGGTCTCCGCCCGCTACTTCAGCTATCCGGTGAAGTGAGGGCGCCATGGGCTGGAACGAATTCCTCTTCCTTCTCACCGGCTTGAAATGGACCATCGCGCTGTCTGCGATCGGCTTCGTCTTCGGCTCGGTCTCAGGCCTCGGCGTCGCGCTGGCGCGCACCTCCGGCATTTCCGCGCTGGAACGCGTAACTGCCGGCTACATCGCGCTCTTCCAGGGCACGCCGCTGCTGATGCAGCTCTTCGTCGTCTATTATGGATTGGCACTGGTCGGGCTGAGACTTGACGCTTGGGTCGCGGTCGCGATCGGCTTCACCCTGCATGCCAGCGCCTATCTCGGCGAGATCTGGCGCGGTTCGATCGAGGCTGTGCCGAAGGGGCAGACCGAGGCCGCTAAGGCACTGAGCCTCGGCTACGTCTCGCGGACGCGGGACGTGATCCTGCCGCAGGCGATCCGCATCTCGCTGCCGGCGACGATCGGCTTCCTCGTCCAGCTGATCAAGGGCACCTCGCTCGCGGCCATCGTCGGCTTCACCGAGCTGACGCGCGCCGGCAACATCGTCTCCAACCAGATCTTCCAGCCGCTCCTCGTCTTCGGGATCGTCGGCATCCTCTACTTCCTGCTCTGCTGGCCGCTCTCGCTCTACGGCTCGCATCTGGAGCGTCGCCTGGCCATCGCATCGCGATAAGCAAACGGTTCACCACCTAGTCCAACCACCAACCAAAAAAGGGAGAGAAACATGACGAAGATGAAGTCCACCCGCCGCAGCCTGCTGATCGCCGGTGCCGCCGCTCTTGCCCTGCCGGCCTTGCTCGGCACCCCTGCCCTCGCCATCACCCCGGCCGAGATCAAGGCCAAGGGCAAGCTCGTCGTCGGCATCCAGGGCGACAACCCGCCCTGGGGCTTCGTCACCAGCGCCGGCAAGCAGGACGGTCTCGACGCCGATATCGCGACGCTCTTCGCCAAGGAGCTCGGCGTGCAGGTCGAGTTCGTGCCGCTCGAGGTCAACAACCGCATTCCGGCGCTGACGACCGGGCGCGTCGACGTGCTGTTCGCCACCATGGCCATGCTGCCGGAGCGTGCCAAGGCGGTGCAGTTCTCGAAGCCCTATGTCGCCAACACCATCGTGCTGATCGGCCCCAAGAAGGACTCGATCAAGACCAACGAGGACATGGCGCGCTACACGATCGGCGTCGCCAAGGGCGCCGCGCAGGACACGCAGGTGACCAAGAACGCGCCGGCCAACACCACGATCCGCCGCTATGACGGCGATGCGCCCTCGATCCAGGCGCTGGTCTCCGGCCAGGTCCAGGCGCTCGGCGGCAACATCTTCTACATGCAGCGCATCGAGCAGGGCCGGCCCGGCGAGTTCGAGAACAAGCTCGAATTCCAGAACCTCTACAACGGCGCCTGCACCCGCCTCGGCGAGAAGGAAATCAACGCCGCGATCAACACTTTCGTCGACAAGATCAAGGCCAATGGCGAGCTGCAGAAGGTCTACGACAAGTGGATGAAGGTGCCGGTGCACAAGTTCCCGGACAGCCTGGAAGGCATCACCTTCACCGCGAGCTGAGCGCGTAAACGACCGGAGCCAGGGCCATGAACCAGCCTGCCCCCCAGAGCGCCGCTTCGGCGGATGCCATGATCGCCATGATGGATGTCGAGAAATGGTATGGCGACTTCCAGGCCCTGGCCGACATCAACCTCACGGTCCGCAAGGGCGAGCGCATCGTCCTGTGCGGGCCGTCGGGCTCCGGCAAATCGACGTTGATCCGGTGCATCAATCGTCTGGAGGCATACCAGAAGGGTGAGATCCGGGTCGGCGGCACGAAGCTCGGAGACGATGCCAGGACCATCGACGCGGTGCGCCGCGAGGTCGGCATGGTCTTCCAGCACTTCAACCTGTTCCCGCACATGACGGTGCTGCAGAACTGCTTGCTGGCGCCGATGCGCTCGCTCGGTGCCAGCAAAGCCGAGGCCGAGGCCACGGCGCGAAAGCTGCTCGGCCGGGTCAAGATCCTTGAGCAGGCAGACAAATACCCGGCCCAGCTCTCGGGCGGCCAGCAGCAGCGCGTCGCGATCGCGCGCGCTCTCTGCATGAAGCCCAAGGTGATGCTGTTCGACGAGCCGACCTCGGCGCTCGACCCCGAGATGGTCAAGGAGGTGCTCGACACCATGATCGCGCTGGCCGACGAAGGCATGACCATGATCTGCGTCACCCATGAGATGGGCTTTGCCCGGCAGGTGGCCAATCGCGTCATCTTCATGGCCAGCGGCGCCATCGTCGAGGAAGCCCCGCCGGAAGAGTTCTTCCGCAATCCGCGCCAGGAGCGGACGCGGAAGTTTCTCGGCGAGATCCTGCACAAGCACTGAACCGAACCGGCCCGAGTGCCAACGGAAACGCTATCGATGTCACGCCTCGTCTATGTCCTCAACGGCCCGAACCTCAATCTGCTCGGCAAGCGCCAGCCTGACATCTACGGGCATGAGACCCTGGCCGACGTCGAGCGCGACTGCCGCGCGCTTGCCGAGGAACTCGGACTGACGCTGCGCTTCCATCAGTCGAACCGCGAATACGAGCTCATAGACTGGATTCATGAGGCTCGCGAGGAAGCCGGCGGCATCGTCATCAACCCGGCTGCCTTCACCCACACCTCGGTCGCGCTGCTCGATGCGCTCAACACCTTCGAGGGGCCTGTGATCGAGTGCCATATCTCGCAGGTGCATAAGCGCGAGGCCTTCCGGCACCATTCCTATGTCTCGATGCGCTCCGATGGCGTCATCGCCGGCTTCGGCACGCAGGGCTACCAGCTCGCGCTCCGGCGCGTCGCCAAGCTCATCGACGACAAGGCTGCATGAGGATCAATCCGATGCCTCCGGTGAAGATCGCGGTGATGGGTGCGGGGCTTATCGGCAAGCGCCATGCCGCACATGTCATGGCCGAGCCGGGCGCGACCCTGTGCGCGATCATCGATCCGGCTCCCACGGGCCGGGCCTTCGCCGACGAAATCGGCGTGGCGTGGTATCCGGCCTTCGACGGCTTTCCTGTCGCCGAGAGGCCCGATGGCGTCATCGTCGCGACGCCAAACCAGCTCCATGTCGCCAACGGGCTGGAATTGGCCGCCGCCGGCATTCCGATGCTGGTCGAAAAGCCGATCGCGGACAGTGTGGACGGCGCACGCAAGCTGGTCATGGCGGCGGAGGCGGCGGGCGTGCCGCTCCTCGTCGGGCACCACCGGCGCCACAACCCGATGATCCGCAAGGCACGCGAGGCCATCGATGCCGGAAGACTCGGCCGCATCCTGACCCTGACCGGACAGTTCTGGCTGGTGAAGCCCGACGACTATTTCGAGGTCGACTGGCGCCGGCAGGAGGGCGCGGGGCCGATCCTGATCAACCTGATCCACGACATCGACCTCTTCCGCTATCTCTGCGGCGAGGTCACCGGCGTACAGGCGCAGAGTTCCAATGCCGTGCGCGGCAATCCGGCCGAGGAAACCGCCGTGGCCCTGCTGCGCTTCGCCAATGGCGCGCTTGGGGCGGTCAGCGCTTCCGATGCGGTGGTTTCACCCTGGAGCTGGGAGCTGACGACCGGCGAGAACCCGGCCTATCCGCGGCAGGACCAGTCCTGCTACCAGATCGGCGGCACCCATGGATCGCTGACGATCCCGCAGCTGGAACTGTGGAGCCATTCCGACAAGCGCGGTTGGTGGGAGCCGCTGCAGCGGGAGCGCATCCCCTTCGTTCCGGAAGACCCGCTCCAGGCACAGATCCGGCACTTCTGCGCCGTCATCCGCGGCGAGGAGGAACCGCTCGTCTCGGGGCGTGAAGGCCTCGCAACGCTCGCCGTCATCGAGGCCGTGAAGCAGGCGGCGCGCTCGGGCGGCGCGGTCGAGGTTTCGGCCGAGCCCGCTCCGGAGAGGGTCGGCGCATGATCAGCGGCAGAACCCGGATGATCGGCCATATCGGCTTCCCGACCGAGAGCTTCAAGGCGCCCCTGATCTACAATCCCTATTTCGAACGCGAAGGGATCGACGCCGTCGTCATGCCGCTGGGCTGCCGCAGCGAGGACTATCCCGATTTCCTGAAGCTGTTCTTCCGGCTCTCCAATGCCCATGGCGCGCTGGTGACGATGCCGCACAAGGTCACAACGATCGGGCTGGTCGACACGCTGCTGCCGACCGCTGCCATCGCCGGCGCCTGCAATGCGGTGCGGCGCGAGGCCGACGGACGGCTGACCGGCGACATGTTCGACGGCGAAGGCTTCGTGCGCGGCATGCTGCGCAAGGGGCGCAGCGTTGCAGGCGCCCGCGCGCTCGTCGTCGGCGCCGGCGGTGTCGGCTCGGCGATCGCCGCCTCGTTGGCCAGAGCTGGCGTCGCCGAACTAGGCCTTTACGATCAAATGGGAACGGCTGCCCAAGAGCTCGGCCGGCGGCTGACCGCGCATTATCCCGCCTTGCGCGTCGCCACCGGCTCGAACGATCCTGATGGATTCGACATCGTCGTGAACGCGACGCCTCTCGGCATGAAGCCCGGCGACCCGCTGCCGCTCGATACTGGCCGCCTGCCCTCCTCCGCCTTCGTCGGCGAGGTGGTGATGGCGCAGGAGATCACGCCGTTTCTGGCCGCAGCCCGCGAGCGCGGCTGTGCGGTGCAGGTCGGCACCGATATGCTGTTCGAGCAGATCCCGGCCTATCTGGAATTCTTCGGCCTGCCCTCGACCACGGCCGAGGACCTCCGCGCCGTGGCAAAGCTGGGTTGAGAGGAGGCACGTCGTGATTCCATCGATCGCCACCGTCTGCGTCTCCGGCACGCTGCAGGAAAAGCTCGAGGCCATCGCCACCGCCGGCTTCAAGGCAGTCGAGATCTTCGAGAACGACCTGATCGCCTTCCCCGGCTCTCCGACGGAGGTCCGGCGCATCTGCGGCGATCTCGGCCTGACGATCGTCACCTGCCAGCCTTTCCGCGATTTCGAGGGCATGCCGGAAGGCCGCCGCCAACGCGTCTTCGACAGGGCCGAGCGCAAGTTCGACCTGCTGCAGGAACTCGGAACCGATCTGCTCTTCGTCTGCTCGACCGTCTCGCCCGAAGCGCTGGCCGGCATCGACCGACTTGCGGCCGATTTCGCCGAGCTCGGCGAGCGGGCCGGCAAACGCGGCCTGCGTGTCGGCTACGAGGCGCTGGCCTGGGGGCGTCACGTCTTCGACTACCGCGACGCCTGGGAGATCGTGCGCCGGGCGAATCGGCCGGAGGTTGGAATCGTGCTCGATAGCTTCCATATCCTGGCGCGCGGGCTCGACCTCTCGGCGATCGGCACGATCCCGCGCGACAAGATCGCGATGGTGCAGATGGCCGACGCGCCGCTGCTGCAGATGGACCCGCTCTCCTGGAGCCGGCATTGGCGCTGCCTGCCCGGACAGGGCGATCTCGATCTCTCCGGTTTCATGCGCGCGCTGGTCTCGACCGGCTATGACGGCGTGCTCTCGCTTGAAATCTTCAACGACCGCTTCCGCGCCGGCTCAGCCCGCTCGGTGGCTCTCGATGGCCATCGCTCGCTGATATGGCTGCTCGACGAGACCGCGCGGCAGAGCGGCAAGCCCGTGCCCGGTGCTGTCGCGATGCCGCCGCCCGGTCCGGTCGAGGCTGTCGAGTTCATCGAATTCGCCGTCTCCGAAGCGGAACGCCCGGGCTTCGAGAAGCTGCTGCGCGCGCTCGGCTTCGGCCGCACCGGCGCGCATCGCTCGAAGGATGTCGATCTGTGGAGCCAGGGCGATATCCGCATCGTGCTGAACAGCGAGGCTGATGGTTTCGCCCATAGCTACCAGATCACGCATGGCACCTCGGTCTGCGCGCTGGCTCTGCGGGTGCCGGACGCGCAGGCTGCGATCGCACGGGCCAAGGCCCTGCTCGACGTGCCCCATGCCGGAGCGATCGGCCCCGGCGAGCTCGACATCCCCGCCGTGCGCGGTCTCGGTGGCAGCCTCGTCTATTTCCTCGACCGGGCCTCGGCGCTCGGCCGCTGGTCGCAAGTCGATTTCGCGCCGACGGATGAGAGCGACGCGGGCGCCGGCCTCGCCGGCGTCGACCATGTCTCGCAGAGCATGCAGTACGAGGAAATGCTGACCTGGCTGCTGTTCTATTCCTCGCTGCTCGAGACCAGGAAGACGCCGAGCCAGGCAGTGCTGGATCCCGGCGGTGTCGTCCAGAGCCAGGTCATCGAGAGCGGCCTCGACGGGAAGGCCGATCACGGCCTTCGGCTGATCCTCAACGGCTCGCAGAGCCATCGCACGCTCTCGGCCCGCTTCATCACCGACTTCTTCGGCTCCGGCGTGCAGCACATCGCCTTCGCGACTCACGATATCGCGACGACGGTGGAGCGGCTGGCCGCGAATGGCGTCGCCATGCTACCGATCCCCGAGAATTACTACGATGACCTAGAGGCACGCTCCGACCTGACGGCGCAGGAGATCGACGCGATGAAGACGTTGAACATTCTCTATGATAGCGATGCGGGCGGCAGCTTCCGGCAGGCCTATACGCAGACGCTCGATGGCGGATTGTTCTTCGAGATCGTCCAGCGCGACGGCTATGCGGGCTACGGTGCTGCCAATGCCGGCATCCGCCTGACCGCGCAGGCGAGGCTCGCCCGGCCGATCACGGTGCCGGCGCCGAGCCATGGTTGAGGAGAGACGCGTCGACATGTTCGCGAGAAGCCCTTCCCGATGAGCAGCCTGATCCTTCCCTATTCGGCGCTGGATGCCGGCCAACCGGCTTCGCTGCATGCGGAGTATCGTTCGACCGTGGCCCGCAGCCCGCGCCATCAGCCGATCGCGATCCCGCAGACGCTGACCGAGATCACCGGTCCGAGCGACTGGGCGAAGCTGATGGGCCCGGCGATGACCGACCTCACCGCCCAGCACAAGGCCGAGCCTCAGGGCCAGCGCATCGTGGTCACCGGCCGGGTGCTCGACGAGCAGGCGAGGCCTGTTCCCAACACCGTGGTCGAGATCTGGCAGGCCAATGCCGCCGGCCGCTATATCCATGCCAAGGATGACTGGCCGGCGCCGCTCGATCCGAACTTCACCGGTGTCGGCCGCGTCATCACGGATGATCAGGGCCGCTATCGCTATGTCACGATCCGGCCCGGCGCCTATCCCTGGGGCAACCACAAGAACGCCTGGCGCCCGGCCCATATCCATCTTTCGCTGCTGGGGCCGGCCTTCGCCACGCGGCTCGTGACCCAGATGTATTTCCCCGACGATCCGCTGATCGAGATCGACCCGATCGCCAACGCGGTGCCGATGCCCTACCGCCAGCGCATGGTCTCACGCTTCGATATCGGCACCACCGTGCCGAACTGGGCGCTGGGCTATGTTTTCGACATCGTGCTCAAGGGCCGCGACGAGACGCCGTTCGACGACGAGCATGACCACGACCACTGATCTAGCAATCACCGATCTGGAAAGCCGCAATGCGGCGCCGCGGCAGGACAGCCAGGACCCGTCGATCTTCGGCCAGACACCGTGGCAGACGGTGGGTCCGTATTTCCACTACGGCCTGCCCTGGAAGGGCGGCGCCGATCTGGTAGGCCGTTCCGAAATGGGCGCGCGGCCGGACCTGATGCCGCCGGAGCATTTCCTGCTCTCGGGCTCGAACCTCTCCGGCACGCCGGAGGGGGAGGTCATCGCGCTTGCCGGCTGCGTCTACGACGCTGCGGGCGCGCCGATCAACGACGCCATGATCGAGATCTGGCAGGCCAATGCCGCCGGTCGCTACGCCAGCCCCGAGGACGCCCGCGAGGAGGTTCCCCTCGACGGGCATTTCATCGGCTTCGGTCGCGCCTCGACCGACAAGGACGGCGTCTTCCGCTTTCGCACGATCCGGCCCGGCCGCGTGCCCGGCCCCGGCAACAGCCTGCAGGCGCCGCATATCGCGCTCTCGGTCTTCGGCCGCGGGTTGCTGAAGCGTTTGCCGACCCGGCTCTACTTCGCCGATGGCGAGGGCAACGAGACCGACCCGATCCTCGCTCTGGTCCCCGAACCGCGCCGTCACACCCTGGTCGCCCAGCGCAAGCCGGACGGAACCTGGTGGCTCGATATCAATCTGGCCGGCGAGAACGAGACGGTCTTCTTCGATATGTAGAGGGCCGGCCCTCTCATAGTTCGTCATGCTCGGGCTTGACCCGAGCATCTCAGGACGAGAACGCGCCCTTTCCTGCATGAGATTCTCGGGTCTTCGCTTTGCTCCGCCCGAGAATGACCGCTCCATGAAGCGCCCGCTCAGGCCGCTTTCTTCCTTTGTGCGATCCGCGCCAGATCCGTTAGCAACCGCCGCGTTGCCTTCAGGCGCTGCTCGACATTGTCGAAATCGTCGATGAAGACGACGCGCATGTCGGGGCGCACCTTCGCCAGCGTGCCGATCTTCGCGACATAGGAGACCAGCCCTTCCGGATTGGCGAACTCGTTGTCGCGGAAGGCGACGATGATACCCTTCGGCCCGGCCTCGACCTTCTCCACATTGGCGCGCTTGCAGAGCGCCTTGATCGCGACGATCTCCAGAAGCTGATTGACCTCCTCCGGCAGCGGGCCGAAGCGGTCCACCAGCTCGGCGCCGAAGGATTGCAACTCGGCATCGTCGTCCATGGTCGAAAGGCGCTTGTAGAGGGACAGCCGGAGCGAGAGATCGCCGACATAGTGCTCGGGGATCATCACGGGCGCGCCGACCTGGATCGATGGCGACCATTGCGTTTCGGTCTCGAACTCGATGCCGGCCTTGAGCGCCGCCACCGCTTCCTCGAGCATCTGCTGGTAGAGTTCGTAGCCGACTTCCTTGATATGGCCTGACTGCTCGTCGCCGAGCAGGTTGCCGGCGCCTCTGATGTCGAGGTCGTGGCTGGCGAGTTGGAAGCCGGCGCCGAGCGTGTCGAGCGACTGCAGCACCTTGAGGCGCTTCTCGGCCTGCTCGGTCAGCTTCCGGTTGGCCGGCACGGTGAAGAGCGCATAGGCGCGCGTCTTCGAACGGCCGACGCGCCCGCGCAGCTGATAGAGCTGGGCGAGGCCGAACATGTCGGCGCGATGCACGATCAGCGTGTTAGCGGTCGGGATGTCCAGCCCGGATTCGACGATCGTGGTCGAGAGCAGGATATCGTACTGGCCGTCATAGAAGGCGGTCATCACATCTTCCAGCGTGCCTGCCGCCATCTGGCCATGGGCGATGCCGACCTTGGCCTCGGGCACCTGCTTGTCGAGGAAGTCCTTGACCTCGGCGATGTCCTCGATGCGCGGTACGACATAGAAGGAGCGCCCTCCCCGGTAACGCTCGCGCAGCAGCGCCTCGCGCACAATCAGCGGATCGAACGGCGTGACGAAGGTGCGCACCGCGAGGCGGTCGACCGGCGGGGTCGCGATGATCGAGAGCTCACGCACACCGGTCATGGCGAGCTGGAGCGTGCGCGGGATCGGCGTGGCCGAGAGGGTGAGCATATGCACCTCGGCCCGCAGCTCCTTCAGCTTCTCCTTATGGGCGACGCCGAAATGCTGCTCCTCGTCGACGATGACGAGGCCGAGATCCTTGAAGTCGACGCCCTTGCCGAGCAGTGCGTGGGTCCCGACGACGATGTCCATCGTGCCGTCCTTCGCGCCCTGCTTCACCGCCTTGAGATCGGCGCTGCCGACGAAGCGCGAGGCCTGCCCGACATTGACAGGTAAGCCGGCAAAACGATCCGCGAAATTGCGGTAGTGCTGGCGGGCGAGCAGCGTCGTCGGCACCACGACAGCGACCTGCTTGCCGTTCAAGGCGGTGGCGAAGGCGGCGCGCAATGCGACCTCGGTCTTGCCGAAACCGACATCGCCGCAGACGAGCCGATCCATCGGCCGGCCGGCGCCGAGATCGTCGAGCACGGCATCGATGGTGTTCTGCTGGTCTTCCGTCTCCTCATAGGGGAAGCGGGCAATGAACTCGTCGTAGACGCCGGCCGGCGGGACGAGGCGCGGCGCATCCTTGAGCGCGCGCGCCGCTGCGATCTGGATGAGCTTGCTCGCCATCTCGCGGATGCGCTGCTTGAGCTTGGCCTTGCGCGCTTGCCAGCCGCCACCGCCCAGCCGGTCGAGCGCGACCTCGGTGTCTTCCGAGCCGTAGCGCGAGAGCAATTCGATGTTTTCGACCGGCAGGAAGAGCTTCGAATCGCCGGCGTAATGGATCTCCAGGCAGTCATGCGGCGCGCCGGCGGCCGTGATCGATTGCAGGCCGATGAAGCGGCCGATGCCGTGATCGACATGGACGACGAGGTCGCCCGGCGCGAGCGAGGAGAGCTCCGCGATGAAGTCCTGCGGGCGCTTGGTCTTGCGGCGCGGACGCACCAGGCGATCGCCGAGGATGTCCTGCTCGCCGATGACCGCGAGGCGTCCGGCCTCGAAGCCGGTCTCGAAACCCCAGACCGCGAGCGCGACCGTACCGGGCTTGAGATCGAAGGCCGCGCGCAGAGAGCCCGTCATCTGGACGCTCTTCAGGCCATGGTCCTCGAGCACATGGGCAAGGCGCTCGCGCGAACCCTCCGACCAGGCGGCGAGGATGACCCGCTTGCCGTCGCCTTCGAGCGCGCGGACATGGGCGACCGCCGCCTCGAAGACGCTGCCGGAATCACCGGCGCGCTCGGCCGCGAAGCTGCGACCCTGCTTGCCGCCGAGATCGAGGACGAGCTTGCCCTCGCTGTCGGGCAACTGGAACGGTGTCAGGCTGGCGACGCCCGAGGCATCGACGACGCCGCGCCAATCGGCCGGCGACAGATAGAGCGCGTCGGGCGGGAGCGGCTTGTAGGGAACGCCCCCTGCCCCGCCCTGGTCCAGCGCCGCCTTGCGGGCGTCGTAATAGTCCTTGATCAGGCTGATGCGCTCGCCGACCGCATCCTCCGCCTGATGGTCGAGCACCAGCGGTACGTCGGGCAGATAGGTGAAGAGCGTGTCGAGCTTCTCCGCCAGCAGCGGCAGCCAGTGCTCGAGCCCGGCGGGGCGGCGGCCTTCGCTGACCGCTTCGTAAAGCGTGTCGTCGCGGCCAGGCGTGCCGAAGGTCGAGATGTAGGACTGGCGGAAGCGGCGGATGCTCTCGCTCGTCATCTGCGCTTCGGACATGGGCACGAGGTCGAGCCCGCGCAATTGCCCGGTGGTGCGCTGTGTCTCGGGGTCGAAGGTGCGGATCGATTCGAGGCTGTCGCCGAAGAAATCGAGCCGGATCGGCGCCGGCATGCCCGGCGGGAAGAGATCGACGATGCCGCCGCGCACGGCGAACTCGCCGGTCTCGCGCACGGTCGAGGTGCGCAGATAGCCGTTGATGTCGAGCCAGGGCGCCAGCTCCTCGATATCGACCATGTTGCCGGGGGCTGCCGAGAAGCTTTCCGACGCCACCTTGCCGAAAGCCGGAACGCGCTGGAGCGCGGCGTTGACGGTGGTCAGCAACAGGCGCGGCCGCTCGCCCGACTTGGTCTTGGCGAGGCGCGACAGCGTCGTCATCCGGTGCGCCACGATGGCGGGCGCGGGCGAGACGCGGTCATAGGGCTGGCAGTCCCAGGCCGGGAAGCTCATCACTTCCAGGTCCGGCGCGACGAATTGCAGCGCGTTTTCCAGCACCTGCAGGCGCTGGCCGTCGCGGGCGACGAAGACGAGCAGCGCCGCCCCTTCGGCCTTCTTGGCGCGGGCGCGGGTGAGGTCGGCGAGGACGACGGCGTCGAATCCGTCCGGCACGCCGGCAAGCGTCGGCTTGTCGCCGCGGTTCAGCGCATCGAGCAGACGGTCGAGCTGCGGTTTGGCGATCTGGCTGGGAGGAGGAATGCTCATCGGACGGGTATCGTTCTACCAAAAGGCGTCATTCTCGGGCTTGACCCGAGAATCTCGGGACGAGCCGGCTCCGATTCAGAGATGGCCGGGTCAAGCCCGGCCACGACGGCTGTCAGGCCGGTCAGACATGAATCGGCTTGTCGTGATGGTGGAAAGCCTTGAGCTTCCGGAACAGGTCAGTGTCGTAGTTCTCGGGCACTGCGGCTTCCCCGGTCACCCAGCTCAGCAGGTCGCGATCCAGAACCTCGATCAGCCGCTCGAACTCGTCGAGCTCGGCATCGTCGAAGCCGGCGATCGCGTCGTCGGCGAAGCGACCCATGATCAAATCCATTTCGCGCATGCCGCGATGCCAGGCGCGGAAGAGGATCTTGCGGCGGCGCGGATCGAGATCGGCGCTGGAGCGGGTCGAGCCGGACATGAAGAACCTCGGCAAGAAAATGTCAGGTCCGAAAACCTGGGGGATGGCGCAATGACGAACGGGCCGGCCCCGTCGCGGAGCCTGCCTGAGCAGGCTATATAGCGACGCAGCCCGGCGAAGTCAGCGGTCAAGCCGCCGCGATCTTCGCGCTCCTGACAATTGCCGAGACCACTTGCGCCCCTCGATCCTCGACCCGCTCTTCGCACTGGCCACGACGCTTCCCGGCGTCGGGCCGAAGCTCGGCAAGGTTCTCGACCGCTTCCTCGGCGACGAGATGCAGCCGGCGCGCGTCGTCGACCTGCTGTTCCATCTGCCGAGCGGCGCCATCGACCGGCGCCCGAGCCCCACCATCGCGGATGCGCCGATCGGCGACGTCGCGACCTTCACCGCCCGCGTCAGCGAACATCGCGCCGGCCCGCCCGGCAAGGGCAAGGCGCCCTATCGCGTGATCGTCGAGGACGAGACCGGCGACGTCACGCTCGTCTTCTTCCATGCCGATTCCAGGCATCTCGCCCAGAACCTGCCGGTTGGCGCCTTCCGCATCATTTCCGGCAAGCTGGAGCTTTGGGAAGGGATGCGCCAGATGGTGCATCCCGAGCGCATCCTCGACCCCAAGCTCGCATCCACCCTGCCGGCCTTCGAGCCGGTCTACCCGCTGACCGAGGGAATCGGCCCCCGCGTCATGATGCGGATCGCGCAGGGCGCCGCCGAGCGCTGCCCGGACATGCCGGAATGGCAGGATGCCGGCTTCCTCGCAAAGAACGACTTCCCCAGCTTCCATGAAGCGGTCGAGACGCTGCATCATCCGGCCGATCGCAAGGCGGCCGAGGGCGACACCGTCGCGCGCCGGCGCATCGGCTATGACGAATTGCTGGCGAGCCAGATCGCCCTCGCTCTCGTTCGCCGCCAGCAGAAGAAGATCGCCGGGCGCGCCACCAGCGGCGATGGCGGGGTGCGCTTCCGCATCCAATCCGCCCTGCCCTTCGAACTGACCGAGGGCCAGCGCAAGGCGATCGCCGATATCCATGCCGACATGGCCAAGCCCGAGCGCATGCTCAGGCTGCTGCAGGGCGATGTCGGCTCGGGGAAGACGGTGGTGGCCCTGATGGCGATGGCCGCCGCTGCCGAGGCCGGCCGGCAATCGGTGCTGATGGCGCCGACCGAAATCCTGGCGCGCCAGCATGCCGAGCGGTTGGCGCCGCTGGCCGAGAAGGCCGGGCTGAAGCTCGCTTTGCTCACCGGGCGCGAGAAGGGCGCCGGACGACGGCAGGTGCTCGAAGGGCTGTCTGATGGCAGCATCGACATAGCGGTCGGCACTCACGCGCTGTTCCAGGAGGGCGTCGGCTTCCACGATCTGGCGCTCGCCGTCGTCGACGAGCAGCATCGCTTCGGCGTGCATCAGCGCCTGCTTCTCGGCTCCAAAGGCGAGGCCGTCGACGTGCTGGTGATGACCGCGACGCCGATCCCGCGCACGCTGGCGCTGACCTGGTTCGGCGACATGGATGTCTCGATCCTCTCGGAGAAGCCGGCGGGGCGGAAACCGATCGTGACCCGCGCCATCTCCTCCGAGCGCTATGACGAGGTCGTCGGCGCCATCGGCCGGGCGGTGGAGACCAGCCAGCAGGTCTATTGGGTTTGCCCGCTGGTGCAGGAATCCGACACGTTGGACGTCGCTGCCGCGCAGGAGCGCTACGAGGCGCTGCGCGAGATCTTCGGCGACAAGGTGGGGCTCCTGCATGGCCAGATGCCCGGACGCGAGAAGGATGCGGCCATGGCCGCCTTCGTCGCGGGCCAGACCCGCATTCTCGTCGCAACCACGGTGATCGAGGTCGGGGTCGACGTGCCCAACGCCAGCGTCATGGTGATCGAGCATGCCGAGCGCTTCGGCCTTGCCCAGCTCCATCAGCTGCGCGGACGGATCGGGCGCGGCTCGGCGGCGTCGACCTGCCTGCTGCTCTACAAGGGGCCGCTCGGCCCGGTCGCCGAGGCGCGGCTCACCATCATGCGCGAGACCGAGGACGGCTTCCGCATCGCCGAGGAGGACCTGCGTCTGCGCGGCGAAGGCGAGGTACTCGGCACCAAGCAATCGGGCTCGCCGGACTGGCGCATCGCGCGCCCGGAAACCGATGGCGACCTGCTGGCGGCGGCACGTGACGATGCGCGTCTCATGATCGAGCGCGACCCGCATCTGGAGACGCCGCGTGGCCAGGCGATGCGCATCCTGCTCTATCTGTTCGAGCGGGATGTTGCGATCCGGCTGCTGCGGGCGGGCTAGAGCCTTCGCGTTGCGGTCGCAGCAAGCGCGATCAAGCGGCCGCCGGAACGATCGGTCACGGTGCCGCGTGCCTTCGTGAGGAGACCATGGACCCTGTCGCCAAAGCCGTCTGGTGCGTCGAAAGCCGCTTCGCTTCGGGAATCTCGCTCGACGAGATCGCCGAAGTCGGCGGGGTCTCGCGCTTCCATCTCTGCAGGGCCTTCGGGGTCGCGACCGGTCGATCGGTGATGCGCTATGTGCGCGAGCGCCGGCTGACCGAAGCGGCCCGCAAGCTGGCAGACGGCGCGCCGGATATCCTCTCCGTCGCGCTCGACTGGGGCTACGGCTCGCACGAGGCATTCACCCGCGCCTTCCGCGATCAGTTCGGCATCACGCCGGAGCAATTGCGCGACAGGGGCGATCTCGAAGGCCTGAATCTCGTGGAGCCGATCCTGATGACCAGCATGCCCACTCTCCCCCTCGCACCGCCGCGTTTCGTCGAAGGCAAGAGCCTTCTCGTCGCCGGTCTCGGCGGCCATTTCACTTACGAGACGAGCACTGCCGGCATTCCCTCGCTCTGGCAGCGTTTCGCCCCGCATATCGGGCATGTGCCCGGACAGGCCGGCGGAATGACGAGCTACGGCGTCTGCGTGAACGCCGATGACAACGGCGCCTTCGACTATATCGCCGGCGTGGAGGTCAAAGGCTTCGACGGCCTGTCCGACGATTTCGCGCGGGTGCGGATTCCGGCCCAGAGCTACGCGGTCTTCACCCATCGCGAGCATATCAGCGCGATCAAGGCCAGCTTCGACACGATCTTCCGGGATTGGCTGCCGAAATCCGGCCACAGCCTGACGGAAGGCCCCTGCTACGAGCTCTATGACGAGCGCTTCGATCCGCAGAGCGGCAATGGCGAGGTCGAAATCTGGATTCCGGTCAAATCCTGAGCCTTCTCAGGCGACAGGGGCCGGCAGCTCGGTCCCGGCCTTCGGCTTGCCGTTCTGCTCGCCGGGCTGGATCAGCCCGGCCGACATGATGAGCTTGGCGCCGTCCTCGACCGAGATCGACAGTTCGACGACCTCGCGACGCGGCAGATAGAAGAAGAAGCCTGTGGTCGGGTTCGGCGTGCAGGGCAGGAAGACGCCGATCTGCTGGTCGCCCGGTTCCTGGCCATCCGGCAGGCGCCCGGCGATCTCGGGCGCCGCTTCCTGCGCGATGAAGACGATCGACCACATGCCCGGCTGCGGGAACTGCACCATGCCGACCTTGCGGAACGACGTTCCCGATTGCGAGAAGATCGTCTCGAAGACCTGCTTCACACCCTTGTAGAGGCTGCGCACCACCGGCATCCGGTCGAGGATCGCCTCGCCGGCGCGGAGCAGCGACCGGCCGACGAGGTTGGCTGTCAGGAAGCCCAGCAGCGTCAACCCGATCAGCGCGATAATGAGGCCGAAGCCGGGTATCGGATAAGGCAGATAGGAATCGGGCAGATAGGAATTCGGGATGAGCGGCTTCACCAGCCCGTCGATGAAGTTGATGAACCACCAGGTCACAGATGCCGTGATGGCGAGCGGCGCCGCGATGACGAGCCCGGTCAGGAAGTAGCGACGCAAGCGCGCGCCCCAGGTCGGGCGCAGGATTTCCGTCGGAAGGACGAGGCGGGGATCGGGCGGGCCGGCAGTCATTCGTCTCCCCACGTCACCGGTGTGCCTGCCCACCCGCTTGCGGGCGCAGTCTCGCACCGCGATATGACAAGATAGGCGAGGCTGCGGCATTCGCCAGCCCCGATAGATGCAAGCAAGGACGAGGCCGTGGATAAGGACGATCCGGCGCGACGCCGCTGGCACCGGCCGCTTATGTTCGCGGCGGGCTGGGTCTTCACGGCGCTCGGCATCGTCGGCCTCATCCTGCCGCTGATGCCGGGCACGGTGTTCCTGATTCTCGCTGCCTGGTGCTTCTCGCGCTCCTCGCCGCGCTTCGAGGCCTGGCTCGTCGGACATCCGCGGCTCGGCCCGCATGTGCGGCGCTGGCGCGAGACCGGCGCCATCGCGCGGCGGGCGAAATACCTTGCCTGCGGCTCGATGGTGCTGAGCTTCGGCCTGCTGACGCGGACGAGCGCGCCGCCGATCGCGCTGGTGACCACGGCGCTCTGCCTGATCAGCGCCGGCGCCTATGTGGCGAGCCGGCCGGAAGCCTGACAGCCCGCGTCATGCTCGGGCTTGACCCGAGCATCTTCCGAGGAAGGGGTTCCAGAGCCTATTCCTGCCCGAGACTGGCTGGTCTGCCTCCTTGGGCCGATCAAAGATCGGAGCCGAGGGCTCCACCCGAGAATGACGGCAAGCCCGCCGACCTCACTCGACGGTGACGGATTTCGCCAGGTTGCGCGGCTGGTCCACGTCCTTGCCCATGAAAACCGCCGTCTGATAGGCGATCATCTGGATCGGCAGGGCATAGACGATCGGCGCGAAGGTCGGGGCCATATCCGGCATGATGATCGTCGCTTCGGGCTCGATGCCGCATTCGGCGGCACCCTTGGCGTCGGTGATCAGGATGATGCGGCCGCCGCGCGCCGCGACCTCCTGCATGTTCGAGGCGGTCTTCTCGAAGAGCGAATCGTAAGGCGCGACGACGATGACCGGCATGTCCTCGTCGATCAGGGCGATCGGGCCATGCTTCAGCTCGCCCGCCGGATAACCTTCGGCGTGGATGTAGCTGATTTCCTTGAGCTTCAGTGCCCCTTCCAGCGCCAGCGGGTAACTGGTGCCGCGGCCGAGATAAAGCACGTCCTTCGCCCGGGAGAGCTTGTGCGAGAGCTGCTCGATCTGCGGCTCCAGCTCGAGCGCCTTGGCGATCAGGCCGGGGAGCGCGATCAGGCTCTCGACATGGCGCGCTTCATCCGCGGCCGACAGCGTGCCGCGCCCGCGCGCCGCGGCCAGCGCCAGACAGGCGAGCGTGGTGAGCTGGCAAGTGAAGGCCTTGGTCGAGGCGACGCCGATCTCAGGGCCGGCGAGCGTCGGCGCGACAGCGTCGCTCTCGCGGGCGATGGTCGAGGTCGGCACGTTCACCACCGAGAGGACGGTCTGCTTCTCCTGCTTCGCGTAGCGCAGGCAAGCGAGCGTGTCGGCGGTTTCGCCCGATTGGGAGACGAACAGCGCGAGCCCGTCCGCCGGCAGCGGCGCCTCGCGATAGCGGAACTCGGAGGCGACATCGATCTCGACCGGCAGGCGGGCAAGCTTCTCGAACCAGTACTTCGCGGTCAGCCCGGCATAATAGGCCGTGCCGCAAGCGGAGACCGACAGCCGCGACAGCTTCTTCCAGTCGATCTTGTCCTGGAACGGCAGGCGCACGGTCCCGTTCGCCATGTCGAGGTATTGGGTCAGCGTATGGCCGACGACCTCGGGCTGCTCGTAGATCTCCTTGGCCATGAAATGGCGGTGATTGCCCTTCTCGACCAGAAAAGCACCCGTCGCGACGCGCTGGGCGCGGCGTTCGACGAGCGCATTGCTCTTGTCGTAGAAAGTCGCGCCCCTGCGATTGAGGACGACCCAGTCACCCTCCTCCAGATAGGCGATGAGGTTGGTGAATGGCGCGAGCGCCAGCGCGTCCGAGCCGAGATACATCTCGCCGTCGCCGACGCCGACCGCCAGGGGCGAGCCCTTGCGAGCGCCGATCAGCAGGTCTTCCTCGCCCTGGAACAGGAAGGCGAGCGCGAAGGCGCCATGCAGGCGCGGCAGACTCGCCGCCACGGCTTCGACCGGCGTCTTGCCGTGGTCGAGCTCTCGGGTGACGAGATGGGCGACGATCTCGGTGTCGGTTTCAGTCGCGAAGACGTAGCCGTCGGCCTGCAGCTCGGTTCGCAGCTCGCGGAAGTTCTCGATGATGCCGTTATGGACGACCGCGAGCTTCTCGGTGGCATGCGGATGGGCATTGGTCTCGTTGGGCTTGCCATGGGTCGCCCAGCGGGTGTGGCCGATACCAATGAGGCCCTCGAGCGGCTCGTTCGAGAGGCGGATCTCGAGGTTCTTGAGCTTGCCCTCGGCCCGGCGGCGGGTCAGCCTTCCCGCTTCCAGCGTTGCGACGCCGGCGGAGTCGTAGCCACGATATTCCAGCCGCCGCAGCGCCTCGACGACCTGCGTCGCGACTGCTTCCTTGCCGAGAATCCCGACGATGCCGCACATGGGGCGAACCTCTCAAGCCATTGCCGTTGGCGAAAGCGCATAGCCGCGAAAAGCGCGCCTGCCCAATCAATCTACATGACGAACTGTGAACGGCGGATTGCCCGATCCACCGCAATTCCGGTCTATTCGGCTGCCTTCTTGGCCGCTTTCCGGGCTGCCGCTTCCTTCCGGAAGATCTTGGCCCAGCCCTCCTTCTCGACCTGCCGGCTACGGCCGATGGCGAGCGCATCGGGCGCGACGTCGCTGGTGATGACCGAGCCGGAGCCGATATAGGCGCCGTCGCCGATCGTCACCGGCGCGACCAGGGACGAGTTCGATCCGACGAAGGCATTGGCACCGATCGTCGTCTTCGATTTGACGAAGCCATCGTAGTTGCAGGTGATGGTGCCGGCACCGATATTGGCCGCCGCGCCCACGCTGGCATCGCCGATATAGGTCAGGTGGTTGACCTTGGCGCCGGGCCCGATATCGGCGGCCTTCACCTCGACGAAATTGCCCACCCGGGACTTCTCGCTGAGCACCGTGCCCGGCCGCAGGCGTGCATAGGGACCGACGCTGGCGGCCGGGCCGACCTCGGCGCCTTCCAGGTGTGAAAAGGCGTGGATCACCGCGCCATCGGCAACGCGAACGCCCGGGCCGAAGACGACGTTGGGCTCGATCGTCACGTCGCGGCCGATCTCGGTGTCGAAGCTGAAGAAGACGGTTTCGGGCGCGATCAGCGTCGCGCCTTCGAGCATCACGGCGTGCCGCTTGCGCCGCTGGAATTCGGCTTCCGCGCCAGCGAGTTGCGCACGGTCGTTGACGCCCTGGACCTCGCTCTCCGGCGCCTTCAGCACGACGGCTTCCAACCCGTGCGATCGTGCGACCGCGACGGCGTCGGTCAGATAGAACTCGCGCTGGGCGTTGTCGTCGCCGATCGCTTCGAGAATCGCCAGCGCATGTTCGCCGGCGAGCGCCATCAGGCCGGCATTGCAGAGCTTGATTTGGCGCTGCTCCGGCGTCGTGTCCTTATGCTCGACGATCGCTTCGAGCTTGCCGTCGTGCTCGACGAGCCGGCCATAGCCGGCCGGGTCCTGCGCCTCGAAGCCGAGAACGGCGACGGCTGCTCCCCCGGCCAGCGCGCCGCGCAGCGCCGCGAAGGTTTCCGGCCGGACGAGCGGGGTATCGGCGAAAGCGACCAGGATATGAGCGTGCCCGGCCTTCAAAGCGTCCTTTGCCGCAAGCACCGCATGGGCCGTTCCGCGCCGCTCATGCTGCGTCGCTATCCGTGCCGACGGCAGGAGCTTGAGCGTCTGCTCTCCGACCTCGGGGCGTTCCGAGGAGATCACGACTGCAACTGCGTCGGCGCCGGCCCGCGCGACCGAGGACAGGACATGGCCAAGGAGAGAGCGGCCGGCAACGGGATGAAGCACCTTCGGCAGCAGCGATTTCATGCGGGTGCCCTCGCCGGCGGCCAGAACGATCGCAAGGCAGGAGCAAGCCGGCTGCATTTCGGTCATCTTTGTCGTTTCCCTTGCAGGGCATGATTGGACTGTTGCCCGCTCTTCACGGTCGTTTTTACGCATGCTGGCGTTGCAGGCGCCGTGGATAGCCGATCCGTTTGGCTTTTGCCAAAGTGGAGACGGATCAAAAGAGGCCTTCCGAGAATGATCGTCACCCATCAACTGGACTAAGCCGTTTTCGCAAGCGGCTCCGGCGGGTTCAATCACCACTATTTTCCTGATCGGAAACGCTTTTCAGCCGAGCTGGAAATGCTCTAGAAGCGCGGAGGGCGAAGGGCGTCGCCCGTGCAGTATGGATAAGATGTCGAAACCCTTGAATCGCAGGCAATTTCTGGAAGGTGCCGCCGGCGGCGCAGCCTTGCTGTCCCTTGCCGGCCCCGCTGCGGCGCAGGCGCCCACGGGCGCTGCCGCCTTCAATATTCCCTCCCTCGCCGATGGACAGCGTTTCGACTCTGCGCTGGTCGTCGATGCCGCCCGCGCCCTGTCGCAGCGCCCTCTGATTCCACTGGCCGCAACCGATCTGCCGGAAAACTACGCGAGCCTGCCGGCCGATCAGTATGCCGGCATTCGCATGCGGCCTGAGTCTACGATCTGGGCCGGAGAGAATCGCGGCTTCACGGTCGAGCCGTTGCATCGCGGCTATGTCTTCTCCAATCCCGTCAGCCTGTTCACGATTGAGGACGGCACGGTGCGCAGGGTCGCCTTCGACCGCGCCAGGTTCGATTACGGCCGCGTCGCCCCGCCGGCGGCCAATCTCGATCTGCAGTTCTCCGGGATGCGGATCGCGGCCGGGCTCGAGCGACCGTTCGAGGTCGCGATCTTCCAGGGCGCCACATTCTTCCGTGCCCTGGCGCGAGGCCAGAATTTCGGTGCGATGTCGCGCGCGCTGATTCTGCGCCCCGGCGAGACCCGCGGCGAGGAACTGCCCTTCTTCCGGGCCTTCTGGATCGAGCGTCCGAGTCCTGCCGTCGGCTCGCTCGTCATCCATGGGCTGCTCGATTCGGAGAGCGTCAGCGGTGCGGTGCGGATGACGCTGCGGCCCGGCGACGTGACCTTCATCGATGTCGAGATGACCCTGTTCGCGCGCCAGGCGCTGGAGCATGTCGGTTTCGGCTGCACGAGCGCGACCTTCCTCTCCGGTCCGCAGAGCCGGCGCACCTTCGACGATGTCCGGCCCTCTATCGGCGAGGTCTCGGGCGTCCAGATGCTGTCGGGCGGCGGCGAGTGGATCTACCGGCCGGTGAACAACCCCGCGACGCTGCAGGTTTCTTCCTTCGTCGACGAGAATCCGAAGGGTTTCGGCCTGGTGCAGCGCGAGCGCGACCCGGCCGCCTTCCAGGACGACGACCAGCGCTTCGAACTGCGCCCCAGCGTCTGGAACGAGCCGCTCGGGGACTGGGGCGCGGGGTCGGTCCAACTGATCGAGATCCCCAGCGATTCCGAGCCGAACAAGAACATCATCATGTACTGGCGGCCGAAGCAGCCGCTGGCGGCCGGCAGCGAGACCTCGATCAGCTATCGCCAGGCCTGGTGCTGGCAGCCCCCCGAACGCCCGCCGCTGGCGATCGCGACGCGCACCCGCCAGGGCAAGGGCTCGCAAGGCCGGCGCCGCCGCTTCATCGTCGAGTTCACCGGCGACCGGCTTGCCGACCCGGCGCTGATCGCTTCGACGCGGGCGACCGTCACGGCCCAGCCCGGCGCGGTGCAGGGCGTCCGACTCTGGCCTTATCCGGAGCGCAAGATGATGCGCGTCGGGTTCGAGGTGGACCCCGGCACCGAAACGCTCTCTGAACTCAGGCTCGTCCTGCAATCCGGCGGCCAGCCCGTCTCGGAAACATGGTTGAATCGATGGACGTGGTGACCGCCACCCGCCAGGAGATTGCAGAGGTGGAGGCCCGCAGCTTCAACCCGGCTCGGGAGCCTGCGACCCCGCCCGAAGAGCGGCTGATCATGCCGGTGCAGTCCTTCAAGAGCTGGAACATGTCGGAGCGGCGCAAGCCCGCGGCGCCCGGCAACTGGAAGACGCCCTGGCTGAAGCGCCTCTTCGTCTTCGGCGGCGGCTTGGCTCTGACCGCCTTCGGCGCCTGGGAGATGTACAACGTCGTGTCGGTCAGCCGCACGACCTCGCTGCAGTATGCCTTGCTCGTGCTGTTCACGATCAACTTCTCGTGGATCGCACTCGCCTTCACCAGCTCCATCCTCGGCTTCTTCGGCGTTCTGTTCGGCGCCGGCCGCGCGGAGCGGGCGGAAAGCCTGAAGCATCGCACCGTCGTGGTGATGCCGATCTACAACGAATCGTCGGCGCGAACCTTCGCCGCGGTCGCGGCCATACGCGAGTCGGTCGATGCGACGGGGCTCGGCGATCATTTCGACTATTTCATCGTCTCCGACACCACCAACCCGGATATCTGGGTTGCAGAGGAGCGCGCCTTCCTGGCACTGCGCGAGCGGCTTGGCCCCAATTCGCGCGTCTACTACCGCCACCGGCCCAAGAACCACCACCGCAAGGCCGGCAACATCGCCGATTTCGTCACGCGCTGGGGCGGGCATTACGAGCATATGGTCGTGCTCGACGCCGACAGCCTGATGACGGGCACCTGCGTCGTGCGCCTCGCCGCCGCGATGGAGGCCGATCCCGACGCCGGCATCATCCAGTCGCTGCCGCTGATCATCAACCGCAACACCTTCTTCGCACGGCTGCAGCAGTTCGCGGCGCGGGTCTACGGGCCTGTCATCGCGACCGGCCTCGCCATGTGGTCCGGCCGCGACGGCAACTACTGGGGCCACAACGCCATCATTCGGACGCAGGCCTTCGCCGACCATTGCGGCCTGCCCGATCTCAAGGGCAAGCCGCCCTTCGGCGGCCATGTTTTGAGCCACGACTTCGTCGAGGCGGCGCTGATCCGCCGCGCTGGCTGGTCTGTCTACATGCTGCCGGACCTGACGGGTTCCTACGAGGAAAGCCCGCCCTCGCTGATCGACGTCTCGGTGCGGGACCGGCGCTGGTGCCAGGGCAATCTCCAGCATTCACGCGTCATGGGCGCCAAGGGGTTCGTGCTGGCCACGCGCCAGCATTTCGCGACCGGCATCATGGGTTACCTCGCCTCGCCCTTCTGGCTGATGCAGCTGGTGGTCGGCATTCTGATCGTGCTGCAGGTCAACTACGCCCGCCCCGAGTACTTCACCCAGGAGTTCACGCTCTTCCCGGTCTGGCCGCGCTTCGACCCCGAACGCGCCTTGCGCCTGTTCGCGCTGACCATGGCGATCCTGCTGGCGCCGAAGTTGTTCGGCCTGCTGCTGACGCTGTTCAACACCAAGCTCAGGCGCGCCGGCGGCGGCACGATCCGCCTCACCGTCTCGGCGCTGATCGAGGTGCTGTTCTCGGCGTTCTTCGCGCCGATCATGATGCTGATCCAGTCGGGGTCCGTCTTCCAGATCCTGCTCGGCCGCGACACAGGCTGGAATCCGCAGCGGCGCGACGACGGCTCGATCCCCTTCAAGGACATCGTGCGCCGGCACAGGACCCATACGGTCCTGGGGCTCGTGACGGGCCTGTCGGCCTTCCTGATCGCGACATCGCTCTTCGCCTGGATGTCTCCGACGATCGTCGGCCTCGTGCTGGCGATCCCGCTGTCCTGGGCATCCGGCCAGCTCGCGATCGGCCTCTGGCTCAAGCGCCACAAGCTCTTGATGACGCCCGAGGAAGGCGCCCCGCCGTCGATCGCGCTGCGCGCCAACGAATTGCAGGCGGAATTCGAGAAGGCCGGCTATGACGACGCGGACGGGATCAAGGCGCTCCACGGCGATCCCGAACTGCGCCATGCCCATGAGCTGATGCTGCCCTATGGCCAATCCCGCCGGCGCGGCGAGATCGAGCCCGACCGTGCCGTCGCCCAGGCCAAGCTGGTCGATGCCGAGACGATCGACGATGCCGCGATCTGGTTGAAGCCGAAGGAGCGCATGGTCGTGCTGCACGACCGGGCGCTGATCGGCCTGCTGGCCTCCCTGCCGCCGGTCGAGGCGCAGGGCTGACTCCGGCCGGTTTTACGCGGAACCACGCCGTCATCCCGGGCTTGCCCCGGGATTCATCGTGGTGTGCCGGAGCCCTGCGATAGATTCCGGGTCGGCGCTGCTATGCAGCTCGTCCGGAATGACGGCGGCGGCTCCGAAACGATAGCCTGACCGCGGCGCTCAGCCCTGCTCGAACGCGATCATGCAGCCAAAGGCATGCTCCGGTTCGACGAAGAGCCGCTCCTCGCCGCGCTGGAACGAGATTTCGGCCTCAGTCAGGCGTTCCGCCACCGCCTCGATATCGGGGACCGAGACGCAGAAGCCGAGGAAGCGGGCCGGCGTCGTGTCGGGCTCGACGAGGTAGGCACCCTGCGCCGCCTCCGGATCGAGCACGTCGATGCGCCCGCGCGGCAGGGCGAGAACATAGTCCTCGTTGCCCTCCAGCACCTCGGCGCCGCCGCTGAAAGTGGTGAGGAAGGCGCGGTGCAGCGCCGGGTCTTCGGCGACGATCACCGCCGAGGCGAGCGCAGTGGCGCCGTTCGGATGCTGCTGGAACTCGGGGTTCCAGAAGTTCTGCGGCTCGATCTGCCGGCAGACGAAGAAGCCGCATTCCGGCGCCCGCGAATCCGCGGCGAAGGCGAGCTCGAAGGCGACGCGCACCGTGGTGCCGTCCGGCCGCTTGCCTTGGCGCTCGAAGAAAAACGGCTCGAAATCGCCGATGCCGGCGGCCTTAAAAGCGGCTGCATCGGCCTTGGCGTCGGTGCTTTCCAGCACCAGCATCGACAGGCCCTCCCCTTGCCCAGCCAGCGCCTCGCGGACGAAGGCCCCGAAGGAGAAGCTGCGTTCGCCATGCGGCGGAATGGCAGCGTCGTCGACGATCGTCACGAGTTCGAGGAAGGAGCCGGGAAACTGCACGATCCGGTTCTCGGTGCCCCAGGGGTGGCGGTTCCGGGTGCCGACGCGGAAGCCGAGCTTCTCGTAGAAGCGCCATGCGGCATCGAGATCGCGGACGCCGATGACGAGATGGTCGAGGCCGCGAGGCGTTGAGGTTGTTGCAGGCATGGCAGGCTCTTTCGACAGGCGTATCGGAACCCAAGGCTAGCAACACTTCACGGCGCGGTCATGTCCCGCTGCGCTCAGGACTCGATATAGTGCGGCACGAAGCGGGAGGTGTTCCTGGTGATCGGCGAGGAATCCTCGCGCACGCATAGCCCGCAGGCCTGCGAGGCGACGAGCCATGAGCCCAGCACGGCATAGTTGCCATCGGCCGAGAACAGGTTCGCCGCCGCGTCCTGCAGCACGTATCCCTCGGCGCCGTAGGGGCCGTCGTCGCTATCGACGATCCGGTCGCGCTCCAGCAGCGTGACGTTGGCGCCCTCGCGGGAATAGAGCGGCTTGCGGACACGCCGGGGCGACAATGTCGCGCAACGCGGATCGCCCTCGAAGAAGGCCGGCAGCAGGTTGGGATGGCCCGGCTCCATTTCCCAGAGGCAGGCGAGCAGGCCCTTGTTGGAGAGAACAGCCTTCCAGGGCGGCTCGATGAACTGGCAGCGCGAGCCTGCCAGCGACTTGCCGTAGCTTTCGCGGAACAGCCATTCCCACGGGTAGAGCTTGAACAGCGTCTCGATCGGCTGGTTGGCACCGTCGCAGAAGCGCCCATCCGAGAGCAGGCCGATCTCCTCGATAAAGGTGAAGCGGGCATCGAGCCCGGCCTGCACCGCGCAATCGGTCAGGTAATCGACTGTGCCCTTGTCCTCGGCGCTGCCCTGCACGCAGGTCAGATGCAGGCGATAGGGCGAGGGCTCGCGCAAGGCTGTGAAGGCGGTAATCAGGCGCTCATGCAGCGAGTTGAACTGGTCGCTTCCCTTCGGGATCGTGCCGCGCGCCATCGCCTGCTCGAGCCAGTCCCATTGCGCGACGCTCGATTCGAACAGCGCGGTCGGCGTATCGGCATTGTATTCTAGGAGCTTGGCCGGCCCGCGCCCGTCATAAGCGAGATCGAGACGGCCGTAGAGGTTGCGCTCGCCGCGCTGCCAGCTCTCCCGGATATAGTCCCAGTGTTCGGCCGGAATGGCGAGCCGGGTCAGGATTTCCTCATTGCCGAGCGCCTTCTCGACGAAAGCGAAGCAAAGCTGCTCGATCGCTTCCGTGGGCGCCTCGATGTCGCGCTCGATCTCCTCCAGCGTGAAGGCGTAAGCGGCACTTTCGTCCCAATAGGTCTCGCCGTCGATGGTGTGGAAGGCGAAGCCCAGCCGCTCGACCTGCTCGACCCAGTCCGGCCGGGGCGCAATCGTGACCCGGCGCATCTCAGGACGAGGAATGCGAGGAGAAGGAACGGGCAAACGAGCCGAAGCCGCCGCGCGAGGATACGCTCGTGGTCGAGACCACGCCCCGCGCGCCCACGGCCGCAGCCGTGAAGCCGCGGCCGGTCGTGGTCGAGTAGGCGCGCGAGCGGCTGCTGCCACCGGAACCGCCGCCACTGCTGGACGAACTGGACGAGCTGCGCGCCTGCTGGCATTCCGGCTGGGCCGCTCCAGGCGGGCAGGCCGCGGTCGTCGGCGGCAGGAGCGGCTGGGCCTGGTTGCCCGCCATCCCACGCGCCAGCATGAAGCCGGCAAGCGCGGGAATGAAGTACTGCGCCCCGCCGATGCTGGCCGTGTTGCAGCCGCTGGCGCCGTATTGCGCCTCGCAATCGCTCTGGCTGCGGAACTTCGGAGCGTCCTTGAGGCGCGCGGCTGCGGCTTCCGAAAAGGCCGCCTCGCATTGCTGGTAGCCGATCTGCCCGTCGGCCTGGCATTCGCTCAGGTTGTTGTAGACGAGGCTCTCCTGCGTCTCCTCGCCCGTCATCGACCAGACCGTCGCGACCAGGAGCACGCCGGCTGCTGCGAGGCCGATCTGCGAAGAGCGTTTCATCGCCGCCTCACACTGTCATGCTGGCGCCTGCCAGCGTTCCCGAGATCACGGCGATCACCGCCAGCATCGCCGCGGCCGGCAGTTTGTCCTGCTCGATCTTGCGCGACAATTCCGGGATGAGCAGCCGCGCCAGCCCATAGGCGGCAAACTGGACGATCATCGCGGCGACAGCCCAGAGAATGCAGTCGGGAATGCTGCTCGCCTGGGCGATCGCCTTTTCGAGTGGAACCGAAAAACCGACGAGATTGCCACCGAGCGCAACCGCGGCGGAAAGATTGCCGCTGCGGATCAGGGCGATTTCGTCATGGGCCGTCAGCCGCAGGTAGATCGCGGCAAAGGCTGCGATGAGTGCTACGCCGACGACGAAATAGAGGAGGAAGGCGGGCAGGCCCGCCATAGAGATCGTCATGCCGCCCTGCCCCGTCGCCAATCCGAGGCCGTACTATACGGCCGCGATCGTCGCGCGCTACCGGAGCTATCCAAAAAAGCTGTGCCAGCCGTCATCTAAAGAGAGGATGCAAGCCAATGACGACCAGGGAAGCCCGCAGTTGCGGCCAGCTGCGCGTCACATGCGAGGGCGAGCCGGCCATCGTCGCGCTTTGTCACTGTCGCGAGTGTCAGAGGCGAACAGGCAGCACCTATGGCGTCGCGGCCTTTTTTCCACGGAAGGCCGTCGTCATTTCAGGCGCTTATGTCGACTACGAGAGGCCGGCCGACAGCGGCTCTCGCGTCCTGCATCATTTCTGCCCGGCCTGCGGCGGCACGGTCCTGTGGGAGCCGTCTCGAAGGCCGGAGCTGATGGCGGTGGCTGTCGGAGCCTTCGCCGATCCCGCGTTTCCAGCCCCGCAAAAAGTCGTCTTCGAGCAGCACCGTCACCCTTGGGCGGCGGTCGCGCTCGGCGGCTAGGTCAGACCAGGCGGCTCTGCGCCTTCGCCGCCTCGATGAAGCTCGCGAAGAGCGGGTGCGGCTCGAAGGGGCGCGACTTCAGCTCGGGGTGATACTGCACGCCGATGAACCAGGGATGGTCGGGGTATTCGACCGTCTCCGGCAGGAGACCATCCGGCGAGAGCCCCGCGAAGCGCATGCCCTTCGCTTCGAGCTTCTCGCGATAGCCCATATTGACCTCGTAGCGGTGGCGATGACGCTCGGAGATCTCGGTGGAGCCGTAGATCTCGGCGATCTTCGAGCCGGCTGCGAGCGTCGAGGCATAGGCGCCGAGCCGCATCGTGCCGCCGAGATTGCCGTTTGCAGCGCGCTGTTCCAGCTCGTTGCCGCGCATCCATTCGGTCATCAGGCCGACGACGGGCTCCTCGGCCGGGCCGAACTCGGTCGAATTGGCGTTCTCGATGCCTGCGAGCGAACGCGCCGCCTCGATCACCGCCATCTGCATGCCGAAGCAGATGCCGAAATATGGCACCTGGCGCTGCCTTGCGAAGGTCGCCGCCTTGATCTTGCCCTCGGCGCCGCGATGGCCGAAGCCGCCGGGCACCAGGATGCCGTGGACATGTTCGAGGAAAGGCGCGGGGTCCTCCTTCTCGAAGACCTCCGATTCGATCCAGTCGAGATTGACCTTGACGTTGTTGGCGATGCCGCCATGCGTCAGCGCCTCGATGAGGGACTTATAGGCGTCTTTCATGCCGGTATACTTGCCGACGACGGCGATGGTGACCTCGCCCTCGGGGTTCTTCACGCGCTCGGAGATGCGCCTCCAGTTCGCGATGTCGGGCTCGGGCTGCGCGTCCATGCCGAAGGCGGCGAGCACTTCGTTGTCGAGGCCCTCGGCATGGTAGGAGAGCGGCACGTCGTAGATCGAGGCGACGTCGCGGGCCTCGATCACGGCGGTCTCGCGGACATTGCAGAACAGAGCGAGCTTGCGGCGTTCCTCGCGGGGAATCTCGCGGTCGGTGCGGCAGAGCAGGATGTCGGGCTGGATGCCGATCGAGCGCAGCTCGGCGACCGAATGCTGGGTCGGCTTGGTCTTCAGCTCGCCGGCGGTCGGGATATAGGGCAGCAGCGTCAGGTGGATGAAGATGCACTGCCCGCGCGGCAGCTGCTGGTTGGTCTGGCGGATGGCTTCGAGGAAGGGCAGGCTCTCGATGTCGCCGACCGTGCCGCCGATCTCGACCAGCGTGAAGTCGTAGCCCTCGTTGCCGGTGAGAATGAATTCCTTGATGGCGTTGGTGACGTGCGGCACGACCTGGATCGTCGCGCCGAGATAGTCGCCCCGGCGCTCCTTGGTCAGGATGTCCATGTAGATGCGGCCGGTGGTGATGTTGTCGCCCTTGTTGCAGGGCCGGCCGGTGAAGCGCTCGTAATGGCCGAGGTCGAGATCGGTCTCGGCGCCGTCGTCTGTGACGAAGACCTCACCGTGCTGATACGGGCTCATCGTGCCCGGATCGACATTGAGGTAGGGGTCGAGCTTGCGCAGGCGGACCGTGTGGCCGCGCGCCTGCAGAAGGGCTGCGAGAGCCGCCGCCGCCAGGCCTTTGCCAAGCGAGGACACCACGCCGCCGGTGATGAAAACATACCGCGTCATGGGAGGTCACCTCTATCGCCACGGGTTCGATTCGCTAAGCGCAAGCAGTGCAGTCCCGACCTGCTCTGGACGCTTGTCCACAAAAAGAGGAGGCCGGTTGCCCGGCCTCGAAGCCTTTTGCCCACACAAAAGAGAAGGGCCGGTCACCCGGCCCCTGCCCTATCCTATTGCTGCGGCGCCGCTGGCGGCGTCGGCGGCTGTGCGCCGCCCTGATTCTGGTTCTGCATCTGGCGCAGCTGGTCGAGGACGCCGCCGGCATTTGGGGCGCTCGGAGCTGCGGGCGCGCCCGGGGTAGCCGGTGCGGTGGTCGTCGGCGCGCCGTCGATGATCGAACGCTGGACGCGGCCGCGGTTGGCCATGACGGCGAGCACGACCGAAGTCAGGAAGAAGAGACCGGCGAGAATCGCCGTAGCCCGCGTCAATGCGTTGGCCTGGCCACGGCCGGTCATGAAGCCGCCGACACCGCCGCCACCGCCAGAGCCCATGCCGAGGCCGCCGCCTTCGGAACGCTGCAACAGCACCACGCCGACGAGCGCGACGACGATGATCAGGTGGATGACGATGAGAACGTTCTGCATGGTCTCACGAAAATGGGCATGGCGCGGGCCGCCGCAAGGGCCACCCGCTCCTCCTCGAAGATCGAGGCGAATTCGGCGCGGCACATAACATGCGTGCGCCGACAGCGCCACCCCTGCGGGGCGTGTGATTCACATTGCCGCTCAGCCGGAGCAGGCCCGCGCGATCGCCAGGAATTCCTCGGCCTTCAGGCTCGCGCCGCCGACGAGCGCGCCATCGACATGGGCGACATTCATCAGCTCGACGGCGTTGGAGGGCTTCACCGAGCCGCCATAGAGCAGCCTGACGCCGGCGGCGGCTGCCTTGCCGAGCAGACGGCCGAGCTCGGCGCGGATCGCCTCATGCATCTCGGCGACATCGGCCGCGGTCGGCGTCAGGCCGGTGCCGATCGCCCAGACTGGCTCATAAGCGACGACGAGCGTCGTCGCGGTCGCGCCATCGGGAACCGAACCGCGCAACTGCTTCTTGACCACGGCCAGCGCCTTGCCGGCCTCGCGCTCGTCCTTCGTTTCGCCGACGCAGACGATCGGCACCAGCAGCGCCTTCTGCGCGGCCTCGGCCTTGGCCTTGACGGTGGCGCTGGTCTCGCCGTGCAGCGTGCGGCGCTCGGAATGGCCGACGATGCAGAAGGTCGCACCGGCATCGGCCAGCATCGTGGCCGACACCTCGCCGGTGAAGGCGCCGGAGGCTTGCGTACTGCAATCCTGTCCGCCGGTGGCGATGCGCGAGCCGATCAGTGCGGCCGAGCCGGCGAACAGCAGGGTCGCGGGCGGGCAGATGGCGAGGTCGACGGCCTGCTTCAGCCCGGCGTCGTAGCCCTTCGCCACCTCGGCTGCGATGGCGAGCTCGGCCTTGAGGCCGTTCATCTTCCAGTTTCCGGCTACCAGCGGCCTGATGCTGCGCGTCACGTCGTTCCTCCGAAATCAGCTCCCTGCGCTCTAGCAACGCCCGGCCCGTGCCGCAATCGCATGCGACGTCGCGACACGATTCCGCCACGACGATTGCGGCTTTCGCCGCCGGTTCCTATAAGCAGCGCCGAAACGGACACGCGCGCGGCCACGATCCAGCGCGGCGAACAGGAACAGGGAAAGACAGCTTCCATGATGATGCAGGGCATCCGCAAGGCGAGTCAGGGTTTTCTCGGCAAGCTCCTCGTCAGCGTCATGTTCGGCGTCCTGATCCTCGCCTTCGCGATCTGGGGCGTCGGCGACATCTTCCGCGGCTATGGCCGCAACGAGGTCGCACGCGTCGGCAAGAGCGAGATCGGCCTCGAGCAGATGCGCACGGCCTATCAGAACGAGATCCAGAACCTGACGCGCCAGCAGCGCCGCCAGATCTCGCCAGAGATGGCGCGTGCGCTCGGCCTCGATCGCCAGGTGCTGTCCCGCCTGATGAGCGAAGCCACGCTCGACCAGACGGCGCAAGGCATGCGGCTTGCCGTCTCCGACGAGACGATCCGCAACCTGATCTTCGACGACCCGGTCTTCCGCGATGCCTCCGGCCAGTTCTCCGCCGCGCGCTTCAACGACCTCCTGCGCACGAACGGCTATACCGAGCAGAGCTACGTCACCCTCCAGCGCGCGACGATCCTGCGCCAGCAGCTCTCGGAGATGCTGGTCGGCGGTGTCACCGCCCCGCTCGCGCTGCAGGAACTCGGCAGCCGCCTGCGCAACGAGAAGCGCGCCATCACCTTCGCCCGGCTGCCGGCGAGCGCCGCCGGGGAGATCGCGGCGCCGACCGAGGACCAGCTCAAGAGCTTCTTCAACGATCGCAAGATCGCCTTCCGCGCGCCGGAGTACCGCACGGCCGACATCCTTTCGCTCTCGGCCGAAACGATCGCCGATCCGGCCAAGGTCACGGACGAGGAAGCCAAGGCGCGCTACGATGCCGTGAAGGCGCAACGCTTCACCAGCGTCGAGAAGCGCACCGTCCAGCAGATCGCTTTCCCGAACCTGGAGGAAGCCCAGGCCGCCAAGGCCAAGATCGACGGCGGCGAAACCTTCGACGAGATCGCCACCGAACGGAACGTCGCCTTCAACGACCTGACGCTGGGCACCTTCACCCGCGACCAGATCTTCGACCCCGCCGTGCGGGAGGCCGCCTTCGCGCTCGAGCAGGGCGACGTCAGCGGGCCGGTCGCGAGCGCCTTCGGAACGGTTCTGCTGCGCGTGACGACGGTCGATACTGCCCATGTGCGCCCGTTCGAGGAGGTCGCGGCCGAGGTGAAGCAGGAACTCGCGACCAGCCGCGCCGCCGGCCAGATCACCGAGCTGCACGACAAGATCGAGGATCAGCGCGCCGCTGCCAAGCCGCTGGCCGAGATCGCGAAGGAGCTCAAGCTGACGCTTCGCACCGCCGGTCCGATGAGCGCGGGCCTCACCAGGCCCGATGGCTCGAAGGAAGAGGCCTTGCCGGGCGCCGACGCGACGCTGCAGGCGATCTTCCGCTCGGATATCGGCGTCGACAACGAGGCGATCCGCCTGCCGCGCGACACCGGCTATGTCTGGTTCGACGTCACCAAGATCGACCCGGCGCGGGAGCGCAGCTTCGACGAGGTCAAGGCCGAGGTCGAGAAGCAATGGCGCGCCGACGAGACCGCGACCAAGCTTGCCGCCAAGGCCCGCGAGTTGTCGGAGCGGCTCGACAAGGGCGAGAGCTTCGATGTCGTCGCGGCCTCCGCCGGGCTGACCATCGAGACCGCGGCCGATATCGGCCGGCAGGACCAGCGGCCGGAACTCCCGGCCGGCGTCGTCGCCCAAGTCTTCGGCACCGTCGCCGGCAAGAGCAACTCCGCTGCGGGCGCGGATGGCGGTCGCATCCTGTTCAAAGTCGATTCGGCGACCGTGCCGCCCTATGTCCGCACGACGCAGGAAGCCGGCAATTTCGAGCGCCTGCTGTCTTCCAGCATCAGCGAGGATATCCTGGTGCAATACGTCGCCAGGCGGCAGGCGCAGCTCGGCGTCAGCATCAACGAGGCGGCCTTCCGCAACGCGACGGGCGGAGCGACGAATTGACGATGCAGCCCTTCCTGGAGTTCGAGCGCTTCGCGCAGATCTACGAGACGGGCGCACCGCAGCTTCTGCGTCAGGTTCTGGTCGGCGATTGCGAGACACCGGTCGCCGCCTTCCTCAAGCTGCGTCACGCCACGTCCGGCCCGGCCTTCCTGCTCGAATCGGTCGAGGGCGGCGCCGTGCGCGGCCGCTATTCGATGATCGGGCTGGAGCCTGACCTGATCTGGCGCTGCCACCGTGGCGAGGCCTCGCTCTGCCGGACCGCGCTCGGCGAAACCTTCCTGCCCGACCCTCGCCCGGCCTTCGAGAGCCTGCGCGCGATGCTGGATGAAAGCGCCATCCCGGAAGCCGAAGGGCTACCGCCGATGGCGTCCGGCGTCTTCGGCTATCTCGGCTACGACATGGTCCGGCTGATGGAGCGCCTGCCGGAACCGAAGGAGACTGGCACCGGCGTGCCCGACGCCATCCTGACCCGGCCGACGCTGATGGTTGTGTTCGATTCGGTCCGTGACGAGATTCATGTCGTGACCCCCGTGCGGCATATGCCGGGCGTCGGCGCGCGCCACGCCTATGAGCGGGCACAGGAGCGGCTGGAGGCGGTCGTCCTGGCGCTGGAAGGCGCCCTGCCCGCCGAAGCCGACATCGACATCGCCAACCTGCCGGAGCCCGCGACGACCTCGAACACGAGCGAGGCCGAGTATCACGAGATGGTGGCGAAGGCGAAGGAGTACATCCGCGCCGGCGACATCTTCCAGGTGGTGCTCTCGCAGCGCTTCGAGGCGCCCTTCGCCCTGCCGCCCTTCGCGCTCTATCGGGCGCTCCGGCGGGTCAATCCGGCACCGTTCCTCTGCTATCTCGATTTCGGCGACTTCCAGATCGTCTGCTCGAGCCCGGAGATTCTGGTCAGGCTGCGCGACGACACGGTCACGATCCGACCCATTGCCGGCACGCGCCGCCGCGGCGCGACCGAGGCCGAGGATGAGGCGCTGGCCGACGAATTGCTGGCCGATCCCAAGGAGCGCGCCGAGCATCTGATGCTGCTCGATCTCGGCCGCAACGATGTCGGGCGCGTCGCGAAGATCGGCACAGTCAAGGTGACCGACTCGTTCTTCATCGAGCGCTACAGCCAGGTGATGCATATCGTCTCGAACGTCGAGGGCGAGATCGACCCGCGTCATGACGCGCTGTCGGCGCTGGTCGCAGGCTTCCCGGCCGGAACCGTGTCGGGCGCGCCGAAGGTCCGCGCGATGGAGATCATCGACGAGCTGGAGCGCGATGCGCGCGGCGCCTATGGCGGCTGCATCGGCTATTTCGGCGCGAATGGCGAGATGGATACCTGCATCGTGCTGCGCACGGCGGTGGTCAAGGACGGGCGCATGCATGTCCAGGCCGGCGCCGGAATCGTTTATGATTCGAACCCGGCCTCCGAGCAGGAGGAGTGCATCAACAAGGCCAAGGCCCTGTTCCGCTCCGCCGAGGAGGCGATCCGCTTCGCCGCCCGGACCGGGCGCGGCCAGTAGCCGAGCCACGCAATCGCGTCATGCTCGGGCCTGACCGGAGCATCTCGGAAACCAGTGTCTTCTCGTCACGAGATTCTCGGGTCACCGCTGCGCGGCGCCCGAGAAGGACGGAACAGGAAACCCGATTCCTAGTGCCCCTTGCCGGGTGTCGACGTCATCTTATCCACCCAGGCGATGCCGATGGCGGACAGGATGAAGACGACATGGATCAGCGTCTGCAGCAGGACGCCGGATTCGGTGTAGTTCGCCGTCTTGCCGACGATCCCGATATTGCCGGCCTCGATGAAGGTCCTGAGCAGGTGGATCGACGAGATGCCGATGATCGCCATGGCGAGCTTGATCTTGAGCACGCTGGCGTTGACGTGGCTCAGCCATTCCGGCTGGTCGGGATGGCCCTCCAGCCGCAGCCGCGAGACGAAGGTTTCGTAGCCGCCGACGATGACCATGATCAGCAGGTTCGAGATCATCACCACGTCGATCAGCCCGAGGACGACCAGCATGATCTGCTGCTCGCTGAAGTCGAAGGCGTGGGTGACGAGGTGCCAGAGTTCCTTGAGGAACAGGAAGACATAGACGCACTGCGCCACGATGAGGCCGATATAGAGCGGCAGCTGCAGCCAGCGGGAGCTGAAGATGAGCGCCGGCAGCGGCTTCATCGCGCCGAACGTTTCAGGTCGGGAGGGCGGGCTGCCGGTTTGGGCCATTGTGGATCCTGGTCCTTCGAATGCGTGATGGGGGTTTCGGTACGGTGAAGCGCTAGATGGCGAGGAAAACGCCTCCGCGCAACCCACTCGATGGAGCTCTCGCACCCAAGAGCCACAATGCTGTGACGCCTATTTTGCGCCGAGATTGCAGGCTAGTCTTTCCGCAGGGTCGACAAATCGCTACAATCCGGGCCCATCGGGGGAACATGCGGCGTTCCACTCGCGCAGGACAGCATAGGAGTTCCGTCATGATCAAGATGTTCGCCGTCGCAGCGGCTCTGGCCGGCTGTGCGGCCCTCGCCGCCCCCGCCTCGGCCGCGCCGCTCGCGCCCGCCTCCGCTGCTGTTGCCGCGGCGAAGGGCGATGCCAACCTCGTCCAGACCGTGCAGTGGCGCCCCTATGGCTATTACGGGCCGCGCTACTATGGCGGTTATCGTCGCGGGCCGGCTGTCGGCGCGGGGATCGCGGCGGGTGTCATCGGTGGAGCGCTCGCTGCCGGCGCATTGGCCGCGCCGCCTCCGCCTCCGGTTTATGGGTATCCGGCGCCGGTCTATGCCGCACCCCCGCCGCCTTACGGCTACAGCGTCGAGGATGTCGATGCGGTGGCTTACTGCTCGCGCCGTTTCCGGAGCTACAACCCCGAGACCGGGACCTATATCGCGTCCGGCGGCGTGGTTCGCGCCTGCCCCTGACAACGGCCGACAGTCCGATCGAGAATCAATGGCTCCCCGCAGCGATGCGGGGAGTTTTCGTTTGCGGCGGAAAGCGGCTTGCCTTGGCAGCGGCAATCCCGCTTATCCTGCGGCCGTCTCACATCGGAGCGTCTCGTGCGTATCGCCACCTGGAACGTCAATTCGGTCCGCCAGCGCCTCGGCCATCTGCTGGATTTCCTCAGGGAAGCCGAGCCCGACGCGCTCTGCCTCCAGGAGATCAAATGCGTGGACGGCGATTTCCCGCGCGCCGAGATCGAGGCTGCCGGCTGGCAGGTCGAGACCCACGGGCAGAAGACCTTCAACGGCGTCGCGATCCTCAGCCGGTCGCGGCTGGAAGACGTCCGGCGCGGCCTGCCCGGCGATGATGGCGACGAACAGGCGCGCTATCTCGAAGGCGTGCTGCCGCTCGGTGACGGCGTGGTGCGCCTGGCCTCGATCTACCTGCCGAACGGCAACCCGCCGAACACAGAGAAATACCCCTACAAGCTCGGCTGGATGCGGCGGCTGACGGCCCATGCCCGCATGCTGCTGGAGCAGGAGGAGCCGCTCGTGCTCGCCGGCGACTATAACGTGATTCCCGAGCCACGCGATGCGCGCGATCCCGGTGCCTGGGTCAGCGACGCGCTTTTCCTGCCGCAGACGCGCGCGGCCTTCCGCGGCCTGATCAATCTCGGACTGACCGAGGCCGTTCGCAGCACCACCGATGCCGGCGGGCTCTACACCTTCTGGGATTACCAGGCCGGCGCCTGGCAGCGGAACAACGGCATCCGCATCGACCACCTGCTGCTCTCCCCCCAGGCGGCGGACAGGCTCGCAGGGGTCCAGATCGTCAAGCATGTCCGCGGCTGGGAGAAGCCGTCGGACCATGTGCCTGTGATGGTGGAACTGCACTGAGGCGCACCGCGCGGTCGCCAAGGACCGCGGCTGCGCTCAGTTCTGGCCGTTGTTGCTACTGCCGCTACGCGAGCTCACAACCTGCTGACGCTCGACCAGCGCCAGCGCAGCCGAACGATCGGCCGCCGATGCAGCGGCAAAGGCCGCGTCGTGGCGCTCGATGATCCAGGTTTCGCGAGCGGGGTCCGCGCCTTCGCGGGCCATGGCCAGCCACATCAGGCCAAGCACAGGCTGCCGGGGCACGCCGTCGCCGCCACGCAGCAGCATCTCGCCGAAAGCGGCGCGGGCCGGCGCATGGCCCTTCTCGGCCGCGAGCTTCATCCAGCGCGCCGCCTGCCGCGCATCGCGACCCGTGCCCTGCCCCGTCATGTAGAGACGGGCGAGATTGTACTGGCCGTCCGGGTCGCCGAAATAGGAGGCGGCGTAGTGGAACATGTCGAAGGCCCGGTCGGGATTGGGCTTCACATAGCTGCCCTTGATGCCGTCGCTGAAATAACCGCCGAGCGCGACGAAGGCGCTGCCGACGATGCGGCCGTCGGCGGTGCCGGGAATGGCGTCGGCGTTCTCGTCCGCGATCTTCGAAAAATACTCGAAGGCCTTGAGATCGTTCGTCGGAACGCCTTCACCTCCAGCATACATCCGGCCGAGCTTGTACTGCGCGGTGAGATGGCCCTGGGAGGCCGCGTATTCGAGCGCGCGCACGGCGCCGACCTTATCGCCGGCCGAGGAATCGCGCATCCAGGCGCGCAACGCATCGCGGGCGCTGCTGAAGGGAACGAGCGGCAGCGCGGTGTGCGCCGTGGGCGTATCGGGAGCGGGAGCGAGCGTTGCGGCCCCGGGAGCACGCGAGAGGGAATCGCCCGGCTCCGGCAGCGCAGCGCCCGGGATGGAGCGCGGCGGCACCGGCTTTCCGCCTGCGAAATCCTGCGCCCAGGCAGCTTGCTGGCCGCCGAGGAACAGGAACAGGCATGCTATGGTCGAGCTAGATATCCGCATAGCAATGGGTTTCGGCCGCCCCTCCTGGGTGGGTGACGGCACCGCCTTTGGCGGAGCCGACCGTCTGCGCGTATTTCCACAGCGCTCCGGAATTGTAGTCGGTCTTCCTCGGCACCCAGCTCTTACGACGCTCTTCAAGTTCGGCATCAGAAAGGCGGACTGCGAGCTTTCCTGTGATGGCATCGAGCTCGATGATATCCCCGTCGCGGATCAGGCCGATCGGCCCGCCGACAGCGGCCTCCGGCCCGACATGGCCGACGCAGAAACCGCGCGTGGCGCCCGAGAAACGGCCGTCGGTGATGAGCGCGACCTTGTCGCCCATGCCCTGGCCGTAAAGGGCTGCGGTGGTCGACAGCATCTCGCGCATGCCGGGGCCACCCTTGGGGCCCTCATAGCGGATGACGAGCACGTCGCCGACCTCGTAGGTCCGGTTCCTGACGGCCTCGAAGGCGTCCTCCTCGCGGTCGAAGCAGCGTGCCGGGCCGGTAAAGACGAGCTGGTCCTCGGGCATGCCGGCGATCTTCACGATCGCGCCTTCCGGGGCGAGATTGCCCTGCAGGCCGACGACGCCGCCGGTCACCGTGATCGGCTTGTCGGCGCGATAGACGACATCCTGCTGGTCGTTCCACTTCACCGAGGCCATGTTCTCGGCGATGGTACGGCCGGTCACGGTCAGGCAGTCGCCGTGGAGGTAGCCGGCATCGAGCAGGCTCTTCATCACCAGCGGGATGCCGCCGACCTCGAACATGTCCTTGGCGACGTATTTTCCGCCCGGCTTGAGGTCGGCGATATAGGGCGTCCTCTTGAAGATCTCGGCGACTTCGAAAAGGTCGAAGTCGATGCCGCATTCATGGGCGATCGCCGGCAGGTGCAGCGCGCCATTGGTCGAGCCGCCGGTGGCGGCGACGACCATCGCGGCGTTCTCCAGCGCCTTGCGGGTGACGATGTCGCGCGGGCGGATGTTCCGGGCGATCAACTCCATCACCATCTCGCCGGCGGTGTAGCAGAAGGTGTCGCGGACGTCGTAGGGCGCCGGCGCGCCGCAGCTATAGGGCAGCGCCAGGCCGATCGCTTCGGCGACCGTTGCCATGGTGTTGGCGGTGAACTGGGCGCCGCAGGAGCCAGCGGAGGGGCACGCAGCCTCCTCGAGCTCCTTCAGGTCCTCGTCGGACATCGCGCCGACCGAATGCTTGCCGACCGCCTCGAAGACGTCCTGCACGGTCACAGGGCGGCCCTTGAAGGTGCCGGGCAGGATCGAGCCGCCATAGATGAAGATCGAGGGCACGTTGAGACGGACCATCGCCATCATCATGCCCGGCAGCGACTTGTCGCAGCCGGCGAGGCCGACGAGGGCGTCGTAGCAATGGCCGCGCATGGTCAGCTCGACCGAGTCCGCGATGACCTCGCGCGAGGCCAGCGACGACTTCATGCCCTGGTGGCCCATGGCGATGCCGTCGGTGACGGTGATGGTGCAGAATTCGCGCGGCGTGCCGGCGGCGGACGCGACGCCCTTCTTCACCGCCTGGGCCTGGCGCATCAGCGAGATGTTGCAGGGAGCCGCTTCGTTCCAGCAGGAGGCGACGCCTACGAAGGGCTGCGCGATCTGCTTCGCGGTCATGCCCATCGCATAATAGTAGGAGCGGTGCGGGGCCTTGGCGGGGCCGACGCTCACATGCCGGCTCGGCAGCCTCGACTTGTCGAACACACGCGCATCCATTGCCACTCGTCCTGTCCCCCGACCTAGCCCGGCGCAGAGATGTGCCACGCCATGCAAGCCAGGAGCAATCTACGCCCCCGAGAACCCGTCAACGACCGGAACCGTCTCCGAACCGGCGCGTCAAGGTCAGATTTCACTATATCTGAGGGACTTAACGCGCCCTTTTGCTGGGCGTTGTTTGTGGCGGCTTCGCGGCGATTGTGACCGCATGGACGGCGCGCTACGCCGTTCTCATTCCAGTGTTGCGTCGATGTCACAAACACGCGAGGCGCATGCCATGAATCCGCCGCTCACAGCACCATCGGCAGGACGAAGAAGCCACCGACGATAACCACGAGAAGCGCGAGCGCCGTCATCGGCAGATGCTTCTCGATGAAGATGCGGATGTCGTCGCCATAGAAGCGGAGAGCCACTGCGATCATCATGAAGAAGGTGACGCGCGAGACGACCATGCCGATGGTGAACTTCCAGATATCGAAGTGCAGGAAGCCCGACATGATCGTGACGATCTTGAACGGAATCGGCGTCAGCCCCTTGGTGACCAGCACCCAGAACCAGTAGTCCTGCGAGGTCGCGATCAGATGGGCCGCCTTGTCCTGCAAGCCATAGAGGCTGATCAGCCAGGACCCCAGCGACTCGTAGAGCAGAGCGCCGATCGCGTAGCCGAGATAGCCGCCGAGGACGGCACCCAGCGAACAGATGCCGGCGTAGAACCAGGCCCGATCCGGCCGCGCAATGCACATCGGCAGCAGCAGCGGGATCGGCGGCAGCGGGCTGAACGAACTCTCGACGAAAGTGAGCGCGAAAAGCAGCCAGGGGGCACCTGGATGGGATGCGTAGGAAACGCACCAGTCATAGGCTCGCTTGAGCATGGGTCGTGAACAGCCGGTCCTTTGCCGCCACGCAGATGCATGGCGGATTTGCGTCGGGCGCATCTAAGCGGGGTCCGCCAGAGAATGCGAGTCCTCTCTTCGATCAACGGCAATTTGACGACGCCGCCGTGACCGGATTGCGATACCCGGTCAGGAAAGCCGCGTCAGAGCCTCCGCGATCTTGAGCTTGCGGGTTTCCGCCGCAGCCTTGCGCTCGCGGTTCTCCTCGACGATCTCCTCGGGCGCGCGGGCCATGAAATCGGGGTTGCCGAGCTTCTTCTCGACGACCGCGATGTCCTGGTCGAGCTTTGCGAGCTCCTTGCTCAGGCGGGAGCGCTCGGCGTCGAGATCGATCAGGCCGGCGAGCGGCAGCGCCGCGACCTCGCCACGCACGAGAATCTGCGCCGACTGTCCCGGCGCGGCCGTCTCGAACGCAATGTCGGAAACGCGCGCCAGCCGCTCGATCATCGGCCGCCAGCTCTCGATCGTCGCCCGCGTCGCGGCGGAGGCATTGACGAGGACGAGCGGAGCCTGCGTGCCCGCGGGCACATTGACCTCCGAGCGGACCGAACGGATGTCGGAGATCAGGTCGACGACGAAGCCGATCTCGGCCTCCGCCGCCGAATCCTTCAGCACCGCGAGATCGGGCCAGCGCGTCAGGCAGACCAGTGCATCATCGCCGGCGGAGAGTTTGCGGGGCGCGCCGGCCTCGGCCTTCTGGGCCCAGAGCTCCTCGGTCAGGAAGGGCATGAAGGGATGCAGCAGCTGGCAGATCAGGTCGATGACATAGGCGACGGTGGCCTGCGTCTCGGCCTTTGCGGCCTCATCGACGCCCTCGCCCTGCAGCACCGGCTTGGCAAGCTCGAGATACCAGTCGCAGAACTGGTTCCAGACGAAGCGATAGGCGCCGCCTGCCGCCTCGTTGAACTTGAAGCTGGGGATGCCGGCCGCGATCTCCTCGGCGGCTTGCGCGGCTTCGCTGAGGATCCAGCGGTTGAGCGGCTGCTTCACCGACGCCGGGTCGAAATCGGCGGCGCGCAGGCAGCCATTGATCTCGGCGAAGCGCGCGGCGTTCCAGATCTTGGTCGCGAAGTTGCGGTAGCCCTCGACGCGCGAGGTGGCGAGCTTGATGTCGCGCCCTTGAGCTGCCATCGCCGCGAGGGTGAAGCGCAGCGCGTCCGCCCCGTACTTGTCGACGAGCACCAGCGGATCGATGACGTTGCCCTTCGACTTCGACATCTTCGCGCCCTTCTCGTCGCGAACGATGGCGTGCAGGTAAACCTCGCGGAACGGCACCTCGTCCATGAAGTTGAGGCCCATCATCATCATCCGGGCGACCCAGAAGAAGATGATGTCGAAGCCGGTGACCAGCGTCGCGGTCGGGTAATAGTGCCTGAGCTCGGCGGTATCCTCGGGCCAGCCCAGCGTCGAGAACGGCCAGAGCGCCGAGGAGAACCAGGTGTCGAGGACGTCCTCGTCACGCTTCAGCTCGACCGGCCCGCCATAATGGCCGACCGCCAGCGCCTGCGCGCCCGCCTCCGATTCGGCGACGAAGACCTCCCCGTCCGGCCCGTACCATGCCGGGATCTGGTGGCCCCACCAGAGCTGGCGCGAGACGCACCAGGGTTCGATGTTCTCGAGCCAGTCGTAGAAGACCTTCGTCCAGTTCTCGGGCGTGAATTTCGTGCGGCCGTCACGGACCGCCTTGATCGAGCGCTCGGCCAGCGGCTTGACGTCGACATACCATTGATCGGTCAGCCACGGCTCGATCACGACATCGGAGCGGTCGCCATGCGGGACGGTATGTCCATGCGGCTCGATCTTCGCGAGGAACCCGCGCTCGGCCATCAGAGCGACGACGCGGCGGCGCGCCGCGAAGCGGTCGAGCCCGTCGAGCGCCAGCGTCTCGGCTTCCGGCTTGGCGCTGGCCAGGAAGTCCTCGTTGCCAGCGAGCGTGACCCGCGCCTCGCCATCGAGGATATTGATGATGTCGAGCTGGTGACGCTTGCCGACCTCGAAGTCGTTGAAATCATGCGCCGGCGTGATCTTGACCGCCCCAGTGCCTTTTTCGGGATCGGCATAGTCGTCACCGAAGATCGGGATCACCCGGCCGACCAGCGGCAGAACGGCATTGCGGCCGATCAGGTGGCCGATCTTCTCGTTTTCCGGATGCACGGCGACGCCGGTGTCACCCAGCATGGTCTCGGGCCGGCTGGTCGCGACCGTGATGAACGTCGAGGCGTCGTCCGGGTCATAGGTCGCGCCTTCGAGGGGGTAGTTGAAGTAGTAGAGATGGCCGTTCGGATCGCGGCCCAGCGCCTTGTCGAGCTTGGCCGCATCGAAAGGTTCTTCGTCGCCGCGCTGCCATTTGAACGAGCCGGTCTTCTCGACCTGCAGCACCTCGATATCCGAGATCGCGGTCTGGAACTTCGGATCCCAGTTCACCAGCCGCTTGGCGCGGTAAATCAGCCCCTGCTTGTGCAGGCCGACGAAGACCTTAAGGACTGCGGCCGACAGCCCCTCGTCCATGGTGAAGCGCTCGCGGGACCAGTCGCAGGAGGCGCCGAGGCGGCGAAGCTGGTTGACGATGGTTCCGCCGGATTCGTCCTTCCAGCGCCAGACTTCCTCGAGGAAAGCCTCGCGGCCCATGGTGCGCCGGTCGGTCTTGTTCTCGCCGGCAAGCTTGCGCTCGACGACCATCTGCGTGGCGATGCCGGCATGGTCCATGCCGGGCTGCCAGAGCACATCCTTGCCGCGCATGCGCTCGAAGCGGCAGAGCACGTCCTGCAGCGTGTTGTTGAGCGCGTGGCCCATATGGAGCGAGCCGGTGACGTTCGGCGGCGGGATGACGATGCAATAAGGCTCGGCGCCGGGTTCAGCGCCCCTGCCTGCCTTGAAGGCCTCAGCCTCGTCCCAGGCCTGGCTGATCCGGGCCTCGACGGCTGCCGGTTCGAAAGTCTTGTCCATCATCGCATCGCTCGAACGCAGAAAGGCCGGGGAACCTGCCCCGGCCGGAAAATCACAGGCCAAAAGGTCTCTGGCGTCTTAAGAGCCCATGCGCGGGGCGCGCGTCAACGTTTTCGATGCCGCGCGCCGCAGCGCCTCGCGAGAAAGCCGCCYCAACCCAGGTTCGACTGCAGGAACCAGAGCGACTTGTCGAGCATGCGCGAATAGGCCGTCAGGATGTCGGCAGTATCGGCATCGCCCGCTTCGTCGCAGGCGTCTATCGCCTCGCGAACCTTGTTGGCGGCGTCGGCATAGCGCTCGATCAGCGCGTTGAGGTGGTCCTGAACGGCGACGATCTCGGTCGGGTAGGCTTTGAGGGAGGTCGATTCCGCCGTCGTCTGCGTGGTGCCGAACGCAATGCCGCCAAGCTGGGCGATACGCTCGGCGACGGTGTCGACATGCTCGTCGAGCTGGTCGCGAAAGCCGTCGAGCATCAAGTGGACGCCGATGAAGCCAGGGCCCTTCAGATTCCAGTGCGCCTGCTTGGTGACCAGCGCCAGATCGATACCGTCAGCCAACCGTTCGTTGAGCAGGCCGACGACCTTCGTTTTGGTGTTCGAAGCCAGATCGATTTTGCTCGATTTCACGATCCGCGTGGATGCGGATGTCTTCGGCGCGGTCTTGTTGGCAGGCGTCTTGGTAGCAAGTGTCTTGGCGGCAGGCTTGGCCATGGCAGATCCCCCGGAGCGGAAAAACGGCGAATGAAAGCGCGATGCGCAGGCGGCTGCAAAGCGCGTCACACCTTACGCGCGAGCGGGCCGGTTGTTCCCTGACTTCTTCCCAGCAGCGGCAGGGAACTTGCCGTCCGGCGATCCGTTGCATCGACAACGACTGCAACAGGAGAATCGGCATGTCTCACAGTGATCAGGACCGGGTCTGGAGCCTCATCGACGCGATCAAGTTCGCCATGCTCGTGACCCATGACGGCAATGGCGACGAGCTTCGTGCGCGCCCCATGCACGCCCATGGCAAGCGCGAGGACGACACGATCTACTTCCTCACGGATCGCCGCCATCACAAGGATGACGAGATCCAGATCAACGAAAATGTCTGCCTCGCCTTTTCCGATACGAGCGGGCACCGCTACCTGTCGATCAGCGGGACTGCGACCGTGGTCGACGACCGCGCCCTCGTTCAGGAGCTGTGGGAGCCGAGCAACAAGGCCTTCTGGGACGACGAGAACGATCCCGATATCCGCGTCCTGCGCGTGCGACCGGCGATGGCGGAATTCTGGGACAGCCCCGGCAAGATCGTCACCACCGTCAAGATGGCCGCTGCGGCCCTGACCGGAGCGAAGCTCGAATTCGGCGAGAACCGCAAGGTTTCTCTGTAACTCACTGATAAACGGGAAGAACCATGCTGAAACTCATTGTTCACGGTCTCGGGGCCTGGTTTGCCGTCGAGGCTGCTTCCGGGCGCTATCCGCGTCCGGTCGCTGTCGGCCTGACGATGCTGGTCTCGCGGCTGGGCGCCCCCGCGACCGCTTTCGCGATGCTCGGCTACGGGTTGAAATCACTCAGGGAAGCCGGCGCCTTCGACAGCTGGGAAGCGCCGCGAGCGCGGACGACACGCCCGGCGCGCGCGCGACGCCCGGCGCTGGCTGCCGCCAGCCGCAGAGGCGCGGGACGTGGAAGCCGCGCGGCTAGCAACGGCTGACTGGGTCCTGTCGGCGCGGGCGGACTTAGCTCCGCCCGCCTCGTGCGACCCGTTCGATCTCGGCGCGGACGAGGCGTTCCACCATCGTCGGCAGATTGTCGTCGAGCCATGTCTTCAGCATCGGCTTCAGCATGTCCTTGACGAGGTCTTCCAGCGTCCGGGCATTGTTGCTGAGCACGGTGCTGGCGAGCTGGCCGAAGGCGTTCGTCACCACCGAGCTTGCCTGATCCGACAAAAGGCTCGCCATGTCGACGGCCGGAGCAGCGGATGTCATCTGCGCGGGCGCGGCCGGAATGGGCTCCGGCGCTGGCGGAGGCGGCGCGGCCGCAGCGATGACCGGCGGTTCCTCGACGAAGGCGACGTCGGACTCGTCGGAAATTTCGACCTGCGATGGAGCAGGCTCCGGCTGCGGCTCGGGTGCCGGCACCGGGGCGGCGATCAAAGCCGCTTCGGCACCGAGGTCGAGCACGTCGTCGTCGATTGCCGCCAGCGGTTCCGGCTCGGGGGCGGCTTCAGGAGCCGGAGCGGCTGCTTCGCCCGGTTTCGCCTCGTCATCCGAAATGATCCGGCGAATGGAGGCGAGAATCTCCTCCATCGACGGTTCGCTGGGCTTGGCTTGCGCGCTCATGAAGGCCTGACCGTTGGACACCGGGCGCGCCAATGGAATCAACGCTGCTCCGAGAGCGGAGTATTCCACGACTCGCGGGTCAGACAAGGCAAGGACCGGCTCTCCCACAGGAGAAATCGGCGCTGTTGCCTGAATGCGCCGGCCCTGGCGGCTGGCGCGTGCCAGCCGCGATCAGTGCTCGATGGATCGCCTCAGCGGCCGTCGGGTGTCTGGGTGCCCCACCACAGGCCCTTGACCTGGTCGTAGTGCTGGCGGGCGTCGTAGGTCTCTGCCTTGAGCTTTAGTGTCTGCGAGGACAGCCTGCCGATGGCGGAGAGGACGGCATAGGAAGCCACGACGCGGTCGCGCTGTGCCGTCACCAGGGTCGAGCGAGCGATGACCAGCTCCTGCTGGGCGTTCAGGACGTCGAGCGTGGTGCGCTGGCCGACCTTCGCCTCTTCGCGCACGCCGGCGAGCGCGGTGGAAGCCGCTTCGACCTGGGCCTGTGCGGCCACGATCTGCGCTTTGGCCGCATCCAGCCCGCCCCAGGCGGAAACGACGGCGGCGCGGACGGTATCGCGCTGGGTATCGACATCGATGCGGCGCTGGCCGGCCGTTTCCTTGGCCTGACGCGTCCGGGCATAAACCTGGCCGCCCTCGTAGATCGGGATCGTCAGCGCGCCGACGATGCTCGCCGACAGACGATTGTCGCCGAAGAGCGTGCTGTCGTAGCGCTGCTGGACGGTACCGGTCACGCCGAAGGTCGGATAGAGATCCGATTCCGTCACCTTTACCTGCAGCTCGGCCGCATCGACACCGTGCAGCGCGGCGATGATGGCCGGGTGATTGCTCAGCGCACCGGTCAACGCCACCGACAGGGACTTCGGCAGGAGATTCTCGATCGGACGGCCGGGTGCGAGCTGACGCGGTTCGACGCCGATATTCTGGCGAAAGCGCGCCACCGAGGTCTTGAGATTCGATTCGGCGAGAATCGCCTGCGACTGAGCCTGGGAAAGCCGGGCTTCAGCCTGCGCGACGTCGGTGCGCGTCACTTCGCCGACCTGAAACCGGTCCCGCGTCTGGCGCAGCTGCTCTTCCAGAACCTCGACGTTGTTCCGGTTCAGATTGAGGATGGCCGTGTCGCGCAGGACGTTCATGTAGGACGTCGCGGCATCGAGCAGGACGTTCTGCTCGGTATTGCGCAGCGTGGCTCGCGCGCCGAGCACCTGCGATTCGGACTGGCTCACCGTGTTGCGGGTCCTGCCGGAGTCGAAGATGTTCTGCGTGACCTGAACGCCGGCACCGCGGGGCGCCAGCCGGCTCGTCGAATTGGGCGATCCCGGAAGATTGGAATCGACGATGCTCGCGCCGATGTCGGCGGAAGCGGTGATCCTGGGGCGATAACCAGAAAGGGCCTGGGGAACGTTCTCGTCGGTCGCCCGCACTGCGGCGCGCTGGGAATTCAGGGTCGGATTTCCGGAGTAGGCCCGCGCCAGCGCCGAATCCATCGTCTGGGCCGCTGCCGGCAGAGCCCAGCCCCCGGACATCGCCAAAGCGATGACGGCGGAGAGCCCGAACCCGTAAATCTTGTCGTATCGTCTTTTCACTGGACGCCTCTTGTGCGCACTGAAGTCGCGCCCAGGCATCGCCCCAGCCTCGGCATAAGTCTCAATGTCATACCCTTCCTGACGCAATGCGCCAACGCGCGGTCGACGTCGGGAGCATTTCCCTAGGAACCTGCCACAAAAATGCGACACCTCCGTTAAGAAACAGATGCACTCAGAATACGAATGCTTCCGGGCGACGGAATTCGGATAATTCGGGAGCCGCGGCATCGAATACGGGGCGTCCGGCGACGATATCCGAGGATTTCCGATAGAGCTTGACGCGGGCGGAACGCCCTGTCCCTTCGACCACGATCAACCGCCCATCAGCGCGGAGCAAGGGAAAAAGCGACTCCGGCTGCATCTCGCAGGCGCCGCTCACCAGAATCGCATCGAATGATTCGCGGCTGGGTTGCGTCGCGACGATCGAAACCTCTCCGGCGCCCGCTGCCCGCAGGGCGCTCTCGGAGAGCGCGCGGGCCGGAGCATCGGGCTCCCAGAGCGTCGTCTTCGCACCCATATGGGCCATCAGCGCGGCGCCGTAGCCGGAGCCGCCGCCGTATTCGAGCGCATCATCGCCGGGCTGCAGTTCAAGCAGCTGGATCATCCGGACGATCACCATCGGCGTCATCAGCGCGCGGCCGGTGCCGGGCAGAGCGATGGACTGATCGAGATAGGCGAGATGAGCGAAATTCTTGGGGACGAAGGCCTCGCGCGGCACCGAATCCGCCGCTGCCAGCACAGCGCGGTCGGTGATGTCATAGGTGCGCAACTGGCAATCGACCATGTTGCGGCGCAGCCCGCTGAAATCGTCCATAACCCTGAACTCTCCGTCTGCGCTGTCACCGGCAAGCGTCGGCTGCGAGGGGCAGCTTGCGTCCAGCCGCCTCGGCGCCGTTCACGGCAGCTTTGTGTTCGACCCGGGAGCAAAAGGCAAGCGCGCCTTGCATCGCAGCAAGACTGCGAAGCACCGCCTGCACCTGGGAATTTTGGGGGGTGAGCTGGCTCCCGGAGCAGGATTCGAACCTGCGACCAATCGATTAACAGTCGATTGCTCTACCGCTGAGCTATCCGGGAACAACGTGGCGGCGTCATAGCGGGGCATTCCCGGCAGCGCAAGCCCCTTGCGAGCCAGCCAAACAGATTTGTCGCCCCCGCTGTGGAAGATGCGATGGCGGGTTGCGGCGCGCGACGGCTTGTGGTTATTGCGCTCTCGCTGAAGCGGCCTGCGCCGCTTTCGCCGGAAGGCCTCGTGGCGGAGTGGTTACGCAGAGGACTGCAAATCCTTGCACCCCGGTTCGATTCCGGGCGAGGCCTCCAACATCATCATCACCCCTGATACCGATCGCGCTCATCCTGCGTTTGCCTTCGCGTGGGCCGCGGCTTGTCCGACACGCTCTAGCTCGGGATAAGGGATGATGACGAAACGCGCCCTGCACTGGTTCCGGAACGATCTGCGGCTGGCTGACAACCCAGCGCTTTCGGCGGCGGCAGAGGCCGGCCAGCTTCTTTGCCTCTATATCCTCGATAATGGCCCCGATCGGCGCGCGCTCGGCGGTGCCTCGCGCTGGTGGCTGTCGCGTTCGCTGGATGCGCTTGGCGCCGCCCTCGCGCGGAAGGGTGGTCGGCTCGTCCTGATGCAAGGCGACCCGGCCGAGATCATTCCGCGCATTGCCGAGGCTGCGGACATCGACCTCGTCACCTGGAACCGCCGCTACGAAGCCCCGGCCATCGCCCTGGATACCAGGCTCAAGGACCAGCTGACCGCGCGTGGAATCAGCGTCCGCAGCTTCAACAGCCATCTTCTGAACGAGCCATGGCAGGTCACCACGACGACGGGCCAGCCGATGAAGGTGTTCACGCCGTATTGGCGCGCGGCCCGGCAAAAGGGTGAGCCGGCAGCGCCGATTCCGGCGCCCTCGCGAATCGACGCGCTCGCACTGCCCGAATCGATCGAGGCGCTGGCGGTGTCACTGGCGAATCTGGGGCTCGAGCCCCGAAAGCCCGATTGGGCCGGCGGATTGCGGGCCGAATGGACGCCGGGTGAGCAAGGCGCGACTGAGCGTCTCGACGATTTCCTCACGCGTTCGCTTGAGGGTTACACCGAAGGCCGCGACCGGCCGGGGCGGGAATCGACGTCGCGGCTTTCGCCGCATCTGCGTTTCGGCGAGATCGGGCCGCGCCAGATCTGGCATGCGCTCCGCCACACCCGCGAAACCGGAGAAGCGGTCGGATCGGAAGGCGATGCTGAGAAGTTCTTGGGCGAGATCGGCTGGCGGGAGTTCTCCTACCACCTGCTTTTCCACAATCCCGAGCTGCCGACGCGCAACTACGACACGCGCTTCGACGCCTTTCCCTGGTGGGCGGACGAGGAGGCCCTGCACCGCTGGCAGAGCGGGCAGACCGGCATCCCGCTCGTCGATGCCGGCATGCGCGAGCTCTGGGCGACCGGCTATATGCATAACCGCGTCCGGATGGTCGTCGCCTCCTTCCTGATCAAGCATCTGCTGCAGGATTGGCGCGCGGGCGAAGCCTGGTTCTGGGACACGCTCGTCGACGCCGACCCGGCCAGCAACGCGGCGAGCTGGCAATGGGTCGCGGGGTCCGGTGCGGATGCGTCGCCCTATTTCCGGATATTCAACCCCATCACGCAGGGCGAAACCCACGATCCCAAGGGCGATTATGTCCGCCGCTGGGTGTCGGAGCTGTCGGGGCTCTCCAACAGCGATATCCATCAGCCCTGGAAGGCGTCCCAGGCGGCCCTGCGGGAGGCAGGCGTTCGAATCGGCGAGACCTACCCTGCCCCGATCATCGACCTCGCCTTCGGCCGGCAACGGGCGCTCGATGCCTTCGCGACGATCCGCAATCGTTGAGGCACCTCAGCGGCTTCGGGCGGCGAATCCGGACATCAGGGCGAAATAGACAGGGTCGGGCAACAGCCGCAGCGCCTTCATCGACCAGGCCAGCCGCCGCGGGAAGGCGATCTCGAAGCCGCCGCGCTCGAAACCGTCGACGATTCGGCTGGCGCCATCCGCCGCCGTCATCAGGAAGGGCATCGGGAAGCGCCGCCCCTGCGTCATCGGGCTGTCGACGAAGCCGGGATTGACCACCTGCAGGCGGATGCCGGCGGGCTCGCAGTCGAAGCGCAGCGACTGGCACAGATGGATCGCTGCCGCCTTGGTCGCCCCATAGACCGCAGCGCCGGGCAGGCCACGATAACCGACGAGCGAGGCATTCACCGCGATCTGCCCGCGTCCGCGGGGGATCATCCGGTGCTGCACGGCGGAGAGGCTCTTCACCGCGCCGAGCAGATTGACCGCGATGACATTCTCGACGGTCTCGACATCGAAGGGCCGGCCCTCGATGCCGGATGCGACACCGGCATTGAGGAAAGCGAGCGCGATCGGCCCGTGAATGCTTTCGATCGCTTCGACGACGCCCAGCATCGACTGCGCCTCGGTGACGTCGCCGGCATGGGCGACGATCCGGCCGGGCAGGCCCTCGGCCTCGCGCGCGACGGCTTCGAGCGCATCCGTCCGCCGCGCGGTGATCGCGACCGTCCAGCCGCGTCGCGCCAGTTCGAGCGCGACCGCCGCGCCGATGCCGGAGCTGGCGCCGGTCACCCAGGCCACGCCGTCCTGCGGTTTCATGCGGGCTAAGGCCATGGCCACTCCGGATTGGTCGAGCCTGCCATTTAGGCACGAAACCACCGCGCCGAAAGCCATGCGCATCGGATCATCCCCGCTATCCTGCCAAGGCGGTGGCATGAGCGGCGCAATCGGTGCAGTCTGCGCCGCGAAGGCGCTTTGCCGCCGCTAGCGAGATGACCGGACCATGCCGACCGAACTGCTCTTCCGCGATGATGCCTATCTGAAAGAGACGCCAGCCACCGTCGAGGCCGTCAACGAGCGCGGCGGAATCATCCTCGACCGCACCGTCTTCTATGCGACGGGTGGCGGGCAGCCGGGCGATGCCGGGCATCTGCGCCGGGCCGATGGCAGCCTCATCGCCGTGGGCACCGCGATCTACGATCCCGAGGACAAGAGCCGGGTCATCCATGTGCCGCTCGAAGGCCAGGCGCTGCCTGCCGCAGGCGATGCCGTCACCGCCGTGCTCGACTGGGAGCGCCGTCTCAAGCGCATGCGCATCCACACGGCCTTGCATCTGCTCAGCGTCGTGCTGGCATACCCCGTCACCGGTGGATCGATCGGCGAAGGCGACGGGCGGCTGGATTTCGACATTCCCGAAGGCGGGCTCGACAAGGCCGAGATCGCCGAGAAGCTCAATGCGCTCGTCGCGCGCGACGCCGATGTCACCGAACGCTGGATCACGGATGAGGAGCTGGACGCCAATCCGGGCCTCGTCAAGACGATGTCGGTGAAGCCGCCGCGCGGCTCCGGCCGGGTCCGGCTCGTCGCGATCGGTGATATCGACCTGCAGCCTTGCGGCGGCACACATGTCCGCAACACCGCGGAGATCGGGGCGGTCGCCGTCACCGATATCGAGAAGAAGGGCAAGCAGAACCGGCGCGTCCGGATCGCGCTGGCCTGAGAACACCAAAGCTGATGCCCAGAGGATACGCCTATGGCCCGTGAAGACGTCTTCGTTTCGACCGAGTGGCTGGCCGAGCGCCTGAACGCGCCCGACATCGTCGTGGTCGATGCGTCCTGGTATCTGCCGGCGCAGAAGCGCGACGGAGCGGCCGAATACGCCGCGCGCCGCATTCCGGGCGCTGTCCATTTCGACATCGACAAGATCAAGGACACCCGCTCCTCGCTGCCCCATATGCTGCCATCGGCCCCTGAATTCGCGGCCGCCGTGGGCGCGCTCGGCATCGGCGACGGCATGCGCATCGTGGTCTATGATGGGCTGGGCTTCTTTTCGGCGCCGCGCGTGCGCTGGACCTTCAAGGTGTTTGGCGCCCGCGATGTCGTCATCCTGGATGGGGGCTTCCCGAAATGGCTCGCCGAGGGACGCCCCGTCGAGGAAGACAGCCCGCCGCCGCGCCAGCCCCGCGTCTTCACCGCCCGGCTCGACAACGGCGCCGTCGCCGATGCGGAGGACGTGGCGCGCGCGACGGCCTCGCAAGCGATCCAGGTGGTCGACGCGCGCGCTGCCGATCGCTTCCACGGCGAGGCGGCGGAGCCCCGGCCCGGCCTGCTGTCCGGCCATATTCCCGGCTCGCTCAGCCTGCCGTCTTCGCAGCTCACCACCGATGGCAGGCTGAAGGAGCCGGAAGAGATCGTCAGGCTGTTCCAGGATGCCGGCGTCGATCTCGACAAGCCCTCGATCATGACCTGCGGCTCGGGCGTCTCGGCCGTGATCCTGTCGACGGCGCTCGAGACCATCGGCAAGCCGGCCAAGGCAATCTATGACGGCTCATGGTCCGAATGGGGCATGGGCGAGCGGCCCGTCGCAACGGGGCCGGCGAAGCAGGGCTGATTGGGAGACTGCCATGGGCCAAGAACACGACCATTCGCACGATCATTCCCACGACCACGCCCATGACGGCGAGCTGCGCTGGAAGCATGACGGCGTCCGGGTGATCTCGGGCGATCAGCTCGATCCGAACACCGCCCAGACACCCGGCATGTTCCGGCAGGCGGCGATCAACCATGCCCGCGTCGGCGCGCAGAAGATCTGGGCCGGCACGGTCGCGATCGAGCCCAACGCCAAGACCGGCGTGCACCATCACGGCGAGCTCGAGAGCGTGATCTATGTGGTGAGTGGGAAGGCTCGCATGCGCTGGGGCGAGCGACTGGAATTCGTCGCCGAAGCCGGGCCCGGCGACTTCATCTACGTGCCGCCCTTCGTGCCGCATCAGGAGATCAACGCCAGCCCTGACCAGCCGTTGCAATGCGTGCTGGTCCGCTCCGACAACGAGGCGGTGGTCGTCAACATCAGCGATGTCGATCCGGTCGAGAAGCCGGAAGCGGTCTACTGGGTCGACCCGATCCACAAGCACCCGCACGGGTGAGCCGGGCGGCGAAGGGAAACCTTCCGTCATGCTCGGGCTTGACCCGAGCATCTCCTGCCGAATGAGGCTCCCGAGCATCTCCTGCCAGAGATTCTCGGGTCTGCGCTTCGCTTCGCCCGAGAATGACGGCGGGGGGTTCAGGTTGGCCGCCTCAACCCGTCTCGAAATCGCCCGGCTGAGGCGGTGCGATCGGGGTGAAGAGCGTGCGGTCCGGCTTGATGTCGAGGAGCGGCGTCTCGTCGAGGCAGTCGAGCCCACGCACCAGCAAGACCCGCCCTTCCCGCGCGACCAGCGTTGCGATCGAGTTGGGCCGGACCGGCGTGCGCAGGGCAAAGGTCCCCTGCGTCTCGCCATTGTTGGCCGGGCTCTGGCGCACGAGGTCGCGGCGCGACTGGTGCAGCCAATAGAGCACCTCCAGCCGCTCGAAGCGCTCGATCCCGTCCAATGCCTCGTCCCAGGGCGGGAACAGCTCGATCCGGCAGACCGGACCATCCGCCCTGCCCTGGCGCGGGCATGTCAGCCGCGAGGTCCAGGGCGTGTGGATGGTTGCCGATGAAGACGAGGCTGGCATCTGTCGCCTGCGGCGGCGCGACGGCGATCTCCCTGTCGCGGATCTCGTTCTCGCGGACCATCTTTTCAATCGATCGCGATCATCACGTCGGAGGCCTTCACCACGGCATAGGCTTCCTTGCCGACGGTCAGCTTGAGGTCGTCGATCGCCGCATTGGTGATCGAGGACGTTACGATCGCACCGCCGATATCGATGCGGACATGGGCCGTGGTTGCGCCCTTGGTGATCTCGACGATCCTGCCCTTGAGCTGGTTGCGCGCGCTGATCTTCATGGTTGCTCTTCCTTTGTCGATGCCGCGGTCATGTCGCTGCTGTCGCCGCTCCTTGACTCGCCTGCGAGCGCACGGCAACGATCGCTATATCCAGTGATATACAACGATAAGACAGCGAGGAAGAGCATGATCAAGCGCCGGACAATGCTGGGCCTGGGCCTGGCTTTCGCCATGAGCATGGCACCTGCCTTCGATGCCGCGCAGGCACAGACGAAGGACCTCGTCATCTTCGCCGCCGCCAGCATGAAGAATGCGCTCGACGAGGCCGCCGCCAACTGGGTGAAGGAGAGCGGCCGGCCCGCGCCGAAGATCTCCTATGCCGCCAGCAACACGCTGGCCAAGCAGATCGAGAACGGCGCACCGGCCGATCTCTTCGTCTCGGCCGACCTCGACTGGATGGACTATGTGGCGGGCAAGAACCTGATCAAGCCGGACACGCGCGTCAGCCTTCTCGCCAACCGCATCGTGCTTGTCGCCGGCAAGGATTCGACCGCCAAGCTCGACCTGAAGCCCGGAGCCGATGTCGCGGCCGCGCTCGGCTCCGACCGGCTGGCTATGGGCAATGTCGATTCCGTCCCGGCCGGAAAATATGGCAAGGCCGCCCTGGAGAAGCTCGGCGCCTGGGACAAGGTGAAGGACAAGATCGCGCAGGCCGACAATGTCCGCGCCGCGCTGCTGCTCGTCTCGCGCGGCGAAGCGCCGCTCGGCATCGTCTATGCAACCGACGCCGCCGCCGACCCGCAGGTCAAGGTCGTCTCGACCTTCCCGGAGGATTCGCATCCGCCGATCATCTATCCGGTCGCCGTCCTCAAGGATTCGGCCAATCCCGACGCACAGGCCTTCCTGACCTATCTGCGCGGCGCCGGTGCGAAGCCCGTCTTCGAGAAGCAGGGCTTCACGGTGCTCAACAAGGCCGCCAGCTCTTCGTGAGCGACTGGCTTTCGCCCGAGGAATGGACGGCGGTCAGGCTCAGCTTGATCGTCTCCACCACCGCCATGCTCGCGAGCCTGCCCCTCGGGCTGGGCGTCGCGCTTCTGCTGGCGCGCGGGCGCTTCTGGGGCAAATCGCTGCTCGACGCGATCGTCCATATGCCGCTGATCCTGCCGCCGGTGGTGACGGGCTATCTGCTGCTGCTCGGCTTCGGCCGGCGCGGGCCGATCGGCGAGTTCCTGTATGACTGGTTCGGGATCGTCTTTTCCTTCCGTTGGACGGGCGCGGCGCTGGCCTGTGCGGTGATGGGCTTTCCGCTGATGGTCCGCGCGATTCGCCTCTCGATCGAGGCCGTCGACCGCAAGCTGGAGGCTGCCGCCGGCACGCTCGGTGCGAACCCTCTCTGGGTCTTCCTCGTCGTTACCCTGCCGCTCTGCCTGCCCGGCATCATCGCCGGCATGATCCTGTGCTTCGCCAAGGCGATGGGCGAATTCGGCGCGACGATCACCTTCGTCTCCAACATTCCCGGCGAGACGCAGACGCTGCCCACCGCGATCTACACCTTCACCCAGGTGCCGGGCGGCGACGCTGGCGCGATGCGGCTGACGCTGATCTCGATCGCGATCTCGGTCGCGGCGCTCGTGCTCTCGGAGCTGATGGCGCGGATGGTCGGCCGCCGGATCGCCGTCGAATGAATCCCGTCCTCGATATCGCCGTCCGACACCGGCTCGGCGACTTCCAGCTCGATGCCTCCTTCGTCTCCGACGGACGCCTGACGGCGCTGTTCGGCATTTCCGGCTCGGGCAAGACCTCTCTGGTCAACGTCATCGGCGGGCTGATCCGTCCGCAGGCAGGCCATGTCCGTGTCGATGGCGAGACGCTGGTTGATATCGAACGCGGCATCTTCCTGCCGAAGCATCGCCGGCGGATCGGTTATGTCTTCCAGGAAGCGCGGCTCTTCCCGCATCTCACCGTGCGGCAGAACCTGCTGTTCGGGCACTGGTTCGTGCCGCGTGAGGCCCGCAAGCCGGCCGAGCTCGACAAGGTTCTGGAGCTGCTCGGCATCGGCCATCTCCTACGCCGGCGTCCCGGCTCCCTCTCCGGCGGCGAGAAGCAGCGCGTCGCGATCGGCCGCGCTTTGCTGGCGCAGCCCCGTCTGCTCCTGATGGACGAACCGTTAGCGGCGCTCGACGAAGCCCGCAAGGCGGAGATCCTGCCGCATATCGAGCGGCTGCGCGACGAGGTCGGCATCCCCATCGTCTATGTCTCGCATGCGCTGGCGGAGGTCGCGGGGCTCGCCACAACCGTCGCCATGGTCGAGGACGGCCGCGTCGCCGCCTGCGGTCCGACGGCCGATATCCTGTCGCGGCCCGATCTGGCGGCACGGCCGGGTGCTCCGGAGGCGAGCTCGCTCCTCGCGGCGGAGGTCGTCGCGTTCGACGAGGAATTCGGCCTGGCGCGGCTCGCGACGCCGGCCGGGCCGCTCACGGTCGGGCGCGGGGTGCTCCGGCAGGGTCAGCGGATCAAGATCCGCATCCTGGCGAGCGACGTCATGCTCAGCCTCGGCCGTCCAGCCGAAATCAGCGCGCTCAACGTGCTCGCAGGGACGGTCGCCGAGATCGGAGAGCGAAGCGGCGCGGGGGGCAGCACCGTGCATCTGCTCCTCGCCTGCGGCGAAGCGAATCTGGCGGCCCGGCTGACGGCTAAATCGGTCTCGACGCTCGGGCTTTCTCCCGGCAAGCCGGTCCACGCGGTGATCAAGAGCGTCTCGGTCGAGATGCCTTGAACCGGTTGCGCCGATTCGACTGGCGTTGCCGTCATTCTCGGGCGAAGCGAAGCGTAGACCCGAGAAACTCAGGCAGGATGAGGTGAAGGAAGCCTCTTTCGGCATGAGATGCTCGGGTCAAGCCCGAGCATGACGCCAGGCTGGCGATGGAGTTTTCAAAAACTGGCATACCCCTTGACCTTCCCATGATGGGAAGCCCCATATGCAGCGTCATCACCATGAAGGAGACGGCGATGACGGTCATCGACAAGGTCAGGGACAATCTCGAAACGCTCGATATGGGCGTGGAGGGCATGTCCTGCGCGAGCTGCGTCGGGCGCGTCGAGCGAGCCATCGCGACGGTTCCGGGTGTCGACGCGGTCGCGGTCAATCTCGCGACCGAGCGGGCGCGCGTCACTTTCGCCAAGGGCGGCACAGATCTCCGCAAGATCGAGGATGCGGTCCGGCAGGCCGGCTACAAGCCGATCGAAAGCACGATTGATCTCTCGGTCTCGGGGATGAACTGCGCCTCCTGCGTCGGGCATGTCGAGAAGGCGCTGCGCGCCGTGCCGGGCGTCGTCGACGCGACCGTGAATCTCGCCACCGAGCGCGCCACGGTAAGGACCCTGGCCGGCACCGACATCACCCCCGCCCTCGTGAAGGCTGTCGCCGGCGCCGGCTATGAGGCGAGCCGTCTCCAGCCGGAGGCCGCCCATGCGGCAGGCCCTCACGACCATATGGCCATGATGAAGGAGGAACAGCAGGCGCAATTGCTGCGCTCGGTCATCCTCGCCGCCGTGCTGACGCTGCCGCTGTTGGTGGTCGAGATGGGCAGCCATATGGTCCCGGCCCTGCACCATTGGCTCGCCGGGACCTTCGGCGAATGGAATGTCCGCGTCTTCTCCTTCGTGCTTGCGACCATCGTGCAGTTCGGACCGGGCCTCGTCTTCCTGCGCAAGGGCTTTCCGGCGCTGCTGCGCGGCGCGCCCGACATGAACTCGCTCGTCATGCTCGGCACCGGCGCGGCCTATCTCTACTCGACCGCCGCGACCTTCCTGCCCCAGCTGATGCCGGCGGGTGCGGACGGCACTTATTTTGAATCCGGCGCGGTGATCGTGACGCTGATCCTGCTCGGCCGCTGGTTCGAGACGCGCGCCAAGAGCCGGACCGGCGCCGCGATCCGCAGCCTGATCGCGCTCCAGCCGAAGACGGCGCGCGTCCTGCGCGATGGCGTGGAAGCCGACATGCCCGTCGACACCGTCCGGGCCGGCGACATCGTCATCCTGCGGCCAGGCGAGCGCGTGCCTGTTGATGGCGAGGTCACGGACGGCACCTCCTTCGTCGACGAGTCGATGATCACCGGCGAGCCTGCGCCCGTGCGCAAGGAGGCCGGAAGCGCTGTCACGGGCGGTACCGTCAACGGCTCGGGCGCGTTGCGCTTCACCGCGCGCAAGGTCGGTTCTGAGACGCTGCTGGCCCAGATCGTGCGGACCGTGCAGGCCGCGCAGGGCGCCAAGCTGCCGATCCAGGCGCTGGTCGACCGTGTCACGCTCTGGTTCGTTCCCGCCGTGATGGCGCTGGCGCTGGCGACCTTCGTCGTCTGGCTCGTCTTCGGGCCGAGCCCTGCCTTGTCGCATGCGCTGGTCAATGCCGTCGCGGTGCTGATCATCGCCTGCCCCTGCGCGATGGGGTTGGCGACGCCGACCTCGATCATGGTCGGCACCGGCCGGGGCGCGGAACTGGGCATCCTCTTCCGGCAGGGTGACGCCCTGCAGGCACTCAAGGACGTCCAGATTGTCGCGCTCGACAAGACGGGAACCCTGACCAAGGGCAAGCCGGAGCTGACAGACATCGAGCCTGCTTCCGGCTTCGACACCAATGACGTGCTGCGCCTCGTCGCCTCGGCCGAGAACCGCTCGGAGCATCCGCTGGCGCTGGCGCTCGTCGCGGCGGCCAAGGCGCGCGGTCTTTCGCTGGCCGAGCCGGCCGATTTCGTGAGCGATCCCGGTCGTGGCGTCACCGCGACGGTCGAGGGCCGCGGCGTCGCCATCGGCGGCCACAGGCTGATGGAGCAGGCCGGTCTCGACATCGGGCCCTTCGCCGCCCGCGCCCAGGCCCTGGCCGAAGCCGGCAAGACGCCGCTCTATGCCGCCATCGATGGCAGGATCGCCGCCGTCATCGCCGTCGCAGACGCCGTGAAGGAGACGACGCCCGCTGCCATCGCCGCGCTGCACAGGCTCGGCCTCAAGGTCGCTATGGTCACTGGCGACGACCGGCGCACGGCCGAGGCCGTCGCCCGCACGCTCGGCATCGACGAGGTCAGGGCCGAGGTGCTGCCGACCGACAAGGCCGAGGTGGTGAAGGCGCTGCAAAAGGGCGGCAACAAGGTCGCCTTCGTCGGCGATGGCATCAACGACGCCCCTGCCCTCGCCCAGGCGGATGTTGGCATCGCCATCGGCACCGGCACCGATATCGCGATCGAGAGCGCCGACGTCGTGCTGATGTCCGGCGATGTGATGGGCGTGCCGCGCGCCATCGCGCTGTCGCAGGCGGTCATCGCCAACATCCGCCAGAATCTCGCCTGGGCCTTCGGCTACAATGCGCTGCTGATACCGGTCGCTGCCGGCGTGCTCTACCCGGCCCTCGGCATCCTGCTGTCGCCGGTCTTCGCCGGGCTCGCCATGGCGCTTTCGAGCGTCAGCGTGCTCGCCAACGCGCTGCGATTGAAGCGTTTTCGCGTGCCGGCCTCGCATGATGCCGCGCAGAAGGGGTCGTGATGAATATCGGCGAGGCATCGACCCATTCTGGCGTCAGCGCCAAGATGATCCGCTATTACGAGAGCATCGGGCTGATCACCCCGCCGGCCCGCACGGCGGCCCAATACCGTGTCTATGCTCCCGACGACGTCCACACGCTGCGCTTCGTCCGCCGCTCCCGCGATCTCGGGTTCTCGCTGGAGGAGACGCGCGAGCTACTCGCGCTCTGGCGCGACAAGAGCCGGGCCAGCGCCGATGTGAAGAAGCTCGCCATGGCGCATGTGCGCGATCTCGAGGCCAAGGCGGCCGAGCTCAAGGCGATGGCCGACACGCTGCGGCATCTCGCGACGCACTGCCATGGCGACCACCGGCCGGATTGCCCAATCCTGGCGGATTTCGCCGCCGCGTCGCTCGCGCAGGCAAAAGCTTGAGACGCTGTTCCGCCATGCGCTGAATGTCTGGACGGCACCGGCTGAGATTGCTCATATGCCGCGGCCCACCAGAGGCGGGTCCGGCCCGGCTGCATCGGCCCCGTCGGGGAATCCGCCTCTCAACGAAAGACGGGGAGCGCCCGCGCGGTCCCCAGGCGGAACGATCATGGACAATCGAAACGATCTCTGGCGGCATGTCGATGCGAACAAGGAGCGGTTGATCGCACTGAGCGACCGGGTCTGGGGCATGCCGGAGGTGTGCTACACCGAGAAGCGCTCGGTGGCCGAGCATGTCGCCGAGCTGAAGCACCAGGGCTTCCGCATCACCGAGAACGTCGCGGACATCCCGACCGCCGTCGTCGGCGAAGCCGGCGAAGGCGGCCCGGTGATCGCCTTCCTCGGCGAATACGACGCCTTGCCCGGCCTCTCGCAGGAAGCCGGCCTTGCCGAGCACAAGGAGATCGAGACCGGCGGCCACGGCCATGGCTGCGGTCACAACCTGCTCGGTTCGGCTGCGCTGCTCGCCGCCGTTGCGATGAAGGACTGGCTTGCCGAGAACAAGATCCCCGGCCGCGTGCGCTATTACGGCTGCCCGGCGGAAGAAGGGGGTGCTGCCAAGGCCTTCATGGTCCGTGCCGGCGCCTTCGACGACGCCGATGTCGCGATCTCCTGGCACCCGTCGAGCTTCTGGGAGGTCGCTCCGGCGCTGGCGCTCGCCAACACCCGCGCCGATTTCGTCTTCACCGGCCGCGCCTCGCATGCTGCGGCTGCGCCCCATCTCGGCCGTTCGGCGCTCGACGCCGTCGAGCTGATGAATGTCGGCGTCAACTACATGCGCGAGCACATGCCGTCCGATGCCCGCGTCCACTACGCGCTGCTCGACACCGGCGGTATCGCGCCGAACGTCGTCCAGGCCCATGCCCGGGTGCGCTATTCGATCCGCGCCCGCGACCTGCGCGGCATGCTGGAGCTCGTGCAGCGCGTGAAGAAGATTGCCGAAGGCGCGGCTCTGATGACGGAAACCAAGATGGAGATGCGTATCGTCAGCTCTGTCTCCGATCTCGTCGCCAACACGCCGCTCGAAGAAGCCATGCACAAGGTGATGGAAGACCTTGGCGCTCCGCATTTCGACGATGCCGACAAGGCCTATGCCGAGCAGATCCGCGGCACGCTGTCGCCGCAGGATATCGCTGCGATCTGGCGCACCGTCGGCATGCAGGACACGGGCGCGCCGCTGGCCGACTTCCTCGTCCCGCGCGATGCCAAGCGCAATCCGGCCATTGGCTCGACCGATATCGGCGATGTCAGCTGGGCGGTGCCTACCGTGCAGGCCCATGCACCGACCGTCGCGATGGGTACGCCCTTCCACACCTGGCAGGTCGTGGCGCAGGGCAAGGCTCCCGCCGCGCACAAGGCGATGGTCCATGTCGCCAAGGCGATGGCTGCGACCGGTGCGGCCGTGCTGAGCGATCCCGCTTTGATGGAAGCGGCCAAGGCCGACCACAAGGCCCGGCTCGGCAAGGAGGGCTACACCTCGCCGCTCCCGCCCGAAGTGAAGCCGCCGCTGACGATGTCGCTCGGTTAAACTCCGTCATGCTCGGGCGCGACCGGAGCCTTGCTTCGACGAAATTCTCGGGTCGCCGCTGCACGGGGCCCGAGAATGACGCCCTCTTCGTCCGTGATTCCGCTCCGATGTCGTCCCTGACCGAAATCCGCGGGGGCGATGCAGTCGCGTACGGCCGCCGACAGGCACTGCCCAAATTATAGCGGGCGCCGCGGCAAGCTCATTGATTTCAAACGGAAATCAGTCGCTCAAAAATAAGTCAGCTGTGCTGCCCTTTTCCTCTTGCGAGGCCGTGCTCACGCTCCTATCTAGGGTGCAGCGCAGCAGCGATGTTGCGCCGCCCTCCTTGGGCGTTTCCTCCCTAGACTTGGGCTGCGCTTCCCGCGCGGCCCTTTTTTCTTTGCGGATGGGGCGACCTCACCAACGGCGGCCGTAGTACCAGGGCGGTCCGCCGAAGGACGCATCGAACCGGTCGAAGCGGTAGCGCCGATCCGCCGCACGATCGAGATCGAGTTGCAGCAGGCAGTTCGCGAAGCCGTCGCTCGATGGACGGAAGCCGAAGGAGCGGCAGCGCGCCTCATCCGCCGCCCGTAGTTCCGCACTGGTCACGCAGCCGCTGCAGGCGAGCGCCAGGAGCGCCCCGGCGGCGAGCTTTGCGATACTCATTTTGCGATACCCATGGCGCGTCTCCTTTGCGCGATAACCCTGACGCGTTTACGCGCTAACGGCCCCGAGCGTTCCGCACCGCTTCAGCGGGAGAACCGGACGGGGACCGCAAGCGCGATCGAGCTGCCGCCTATGCCGTCCGGCGGCGCAGGAACGGGGCTTGCCCGCCGAACCATCGAGACGGCCTCCTCGTCCAGCGCCGCATCGCCCGATCCATGGACCAGCCGGGCCGACAACACTCGCCCACCGCGATCGATACTGAAAGCGACCTGGACGGTACCCGGGCTGGCGCCGTTCGGGAAGCGCTTGAAGCGGTTGAGATGGGCGATCAGCGAGCCGCGCCAGCTGGCGTTGGCGGCCGGCGAAGCCGACGAAGCGCCCGAAGCAGGCGCCGCAGCGCGGGGCGCGTCCTGCGCTTGCGCGAGCGGAGCCGTGGTCTGCTCGGCCTTCGGCTTGTCCGGGTTCACCGGCTTGCGCCGTTCCACGATCTTCGGCTTCGGCCTGGGCTTCGGCTTCACGTCCGGCGGCGGAGGCTTCGGCTGCTCTTTGGGCGGCGGCGTCAGAATCGCGGCAGCGTCCGGCAGCGGCGGCAGCTCGGGAATCTTGATCTCCGGCTCCGGGATCACGACGGGCTCCGGTTCCGGCGGTGGCGGCTCGGGCTCCTTCGGCTGCTCGACCGGCTCGGGCGGCGGCGGTTCGGGTTCCGGCTGCGCCTCGACCATCTCAGGCCCCGGCGCGATGTCCTGCTGCGGCGATTCGGGCGCGACCGCGAGCGGGGCGAGTTCGATCATCACGGCTGCCGGCGGAGCGCCAATGGCGGCCTCGGCGCGTTGCCAGTTGGCTACGACCCAGCCGGCTGCACCATGGGCACTCACGACGACGAGCGCCGCCAGGCTCCAGCGCAGCGCCGCCGGTGCGAAACGGGAGAGCGACGGGCGTTCCATGCTCATGGCTTGGGCCCCGCGGCGGCGCCCTGCCCGGTATCCTCGAGCCCGACGAGGGCGATCTTCAGATAGCCGGCGTTGCGCAGCAGGTTCATCACCTCCATCAGCTCGCGATAGGCGACGGTGCCGTCGGCCCGGAGGAAGACGCGCTGCTCGCGATCATGGCTGGTGCGCTGGTCGAGCGTCGCCTGCAGCGCTTCGCGCGGCAAGGGGTCGTTGCCAAGCGCCAGCGAGAGATCGCCCTTCACGGTGAGAAAGACGGGCGTATCCGGCCGCGGCTGCGGCTGTGCATTCGAGACCGGCAGATCGACCGCGACATCGACGGTGGAGAGCGGCGCCGCGACCATGAAGATGATCAGCAGCACCAGGATGACGTCGATGAAGGGCGTGACGTTGATGTCACTGACCTCGCCGAGATCGCCGTCCTGCGGATCCTTGAGGGAGACGGCCATGGCTCACTCCGCCGGAACGAGCGACGCGGAGGAAGACGCGGCTGCCGAAGAGGAGGACGACGCTGCGCGCGGCGACGGCGCGATCGCGCGCTGACGCCGCTCCAGATCGCGCGAGAGATGCCGCAGGATCTCACCGGATGCGTCCGACAAGGTCGCGCGGTAGCCGGTGATGGCGCGGGCGAAGACGTTGTAGATGATGACGGCGGGGATCGCCGCGACGAGGCCGATCGCGGTCGCCAGCAGCGCCTCGGCGATGCCCGGCGCCACGACCGCGAGATTGGTCGTCTTCGCCTGGCTGATGCCGATGAAGGAATTCATGATGCCCCAGACCGTGCCGAACAGGCCGACGAAGGGCGCGGTCGAGCCGATTGTGGCGAGCAGGCCGGTGCCGCGCGCCATGGAACGTCCGGCCCGCGCCTCGATCCGCGACAGGGCGATGGAAACGCGCTCCTTGATGCCGTCCTCGCCGAGATCGGCCGAACGGCGCGTCTCGGTCAGGGCGGCGGACAACAGGTCTCCGACTGGTCCGCGCAGCTTTCCGCTCTTCGAGGCCACGGCGCCGGCTGCAGCGCCAAGGCTGTCGGCGGCCTCGATGCGGCGAACGGCACGGCCTGCGGCCGTCTTCGCCGCGGCCAGTTCCATCACCTTGGCGAGCCAGATCGTCCACGTCACCAGCGAGGCGAAGGCGAGGCCGAGCATCACGGCCTTCACCACGATGTCGGCCGCCATGAACATGCCCCAGGGCGACAGGTCGTGCGGCAGCACGGCCGTGGCTACCGGTGCGGCCGGAGCAGGAGCGGGCGGCTCGCCGGCCGTCAGCGGCGGGTGCGCGGTGGTCGGCGGATTCATGCCGAGCTGCGACGGAACCGACGGCAGGGGATTGGTGGGCGTGGCCGGCTGGGCCTGCGCGGCGGGAGGCGATTGGACGGCGGGAGATGGAGCGGGTGCGGGGGCCGGTTGGGCCGGAGTCGTTGCCGGCGGGTTCTGGGTCGGCTGGCCCTGGGCCTGAACGGCGAGGCCCGACAAGGCCGAAAGGCCCGCCGCGACAAGAACCAGACGAAACGCACGCATCATAATCCAGTCCAGTCTTCGCTGGAGGTAAGCCGCCCGGCTGCTGCCGGCCCGGAGCCTCTCGACTTGCGCTCTTCAAGGAGGCCATCGCCTCCGTGCGAAGGGCGCATCCCGAGCATCAAGGTCTCCGTTGCTTCCTCATTGGAATCATTACAAAAAAGGCTTGCAGAACCCATGCTGCATATGCGATACGCCTGTGCGAATCGACCGGTCATGTCAAGGCAAACCAGCCTCGATGCAGGCACGCGCGTGCTGCTTTCCCGGTGCCGATCGACGATCGCGCCGTTCTCACATATCCGCTATTCGATGAGTGCAATGCCGACGCTGGTCTTCAGGAATCGGCCGGTCGGTCGATCTCGGCCTGAAGAGCGGCGAGATGCTCGCTTGCCGCCGCGGCGGCAGCCTGCTCGACGGCGCGGAAGCGCGTGATCAAGGCTTGGCCGAGATCGGTCACCTTGGCTCCGCCGCCATTGCGGCCACCGGTCTGTCGCTCGACCACCGGCTTGCCGAAAAGGGTGTTCAGTTCCTCGACCAGCTCCCAGGCCCGACGATAGGACATCGCCATCGCCCTGCCCGCGGCCGAGATCGAGCCCTGCGCGGCGATCTGCTCGAGCAATTCGATCTTGCCCGGGCCGATCCGGCCTTCCGGATCGAGCTGAATGCGCAGGCTGAGCGAAGCCATCGCGGACGCTCAGGACGCCTTGGCCAGGGCGGCGCCGTCAGTCTCGCCGCAGGCGGCCAGATAAATCGCGGCGATCCTCTCGATGCCGGCCTGATCGGCGGCGTCGAAGCGCCCGGTCAGGGGGCTGTCCAAATCGATGACGCCGATGACACCGTCGCGACCGATCAGAGGCACCACGAGTTCCGAACGCGAGGCCGAATCGCAGGCGATATGGCCCGGAAAGGCGTGCACATCCTCGACAAGGACCGAGACGCCGCGCGCTGCAGCCGTGCCGCAGACGCCCTTGCCGACCGGAATGCGGACGCAGGCCGGCTTGCCCTGGAACGGGCCGAGCACGAGCTCGCCGTCGCGCATCAGATAGAAGCCGGCCCAGTTCAGGTCGGGCATCATCTGGAAGAGCAGCGCCGATGTGTTGGCAGCGTTGGCGATGGGATCGGGCTCGCCCGCGAGCAAGGCCTCGAGCTGCGCCGCGAGTTCGCGATGGAATGCCGCCTTGTCGGTGCTGTCGATGCGATGTGCCTCGAACATGGTCCTGCGCCTCGTTGAAGATATCCGGCTGAAGTCTGACGGGTGTCCTACCACCGTCGTCCGGCAGGCGACAACGAAGGCCTTTCCGAGCGATGGTCGATCATGGCAATCCTCGCCCGCGCCATCTGGCAGGGAATCGGCCCCGCGCCGAGATATCCGGCGGCTGCACAGCGGAGGCCCTTGCATGACGAGTGACCTGCAACCGGCGGCGAGCGTCCGTCGTGCGGATGGCAGCGCAGGCGACGCCGACTATGGCCGGATCGGCTTGGGCTACGCCTCCTACCGCCAGCCGGAACCGGCCATCGCCGCCCTGATCGAGGCCGCGCTCGGCCCGGCCGTACGCATCCTCAATGTCGGGGCCGGCGCCGGCTCCTACGAGCCGCGCCATCGCGATGTGATCGCGGTCGAGCCCTCCGCATCGATGCGGACGCAGCGGCCGGCCGACATCGCCGTGGCGATCGATGCGACGGCGGAGAAACTGCCCTTCCCCGACCAATCCTTCGACGCGAGCATGGCGACCTTCACCGTGCATCAATGGCAGGACCTCGACGCGGGTCTGCGTGAGATGCGCCGGGTCACGCGCGGACCGGTCGTCATCCTGTCCTGCGACCCGGAGCTGGTGGAGGCCTTCTGGCTCAATCATTACGCCCCTGCGGTGCTGGCGACTGAGGCGCGGCGCTATCCCTCGCTCGGGCATATCGGTGCCGTACTGGGCGGCGATGTCGAGATCGTCGCGGTCCCGATTCCCCGCGCCTGCCGCGACGGCTTCAACGAGGCCTATTACGGCCGGCCTGAGCTTTTCCTCGAGCCGGGTGCGCGTTCGGCCTGCTCGGCCTGGAGCTTCGTGAGCGAAGCTGAGAACGCCGCCTCGATCGAGCATCTGCGGCAGGATATCGAATCCGGCGCATGGGATTGCTGTTACGGCTTCCTGCGCCGCCAGCCCAGCTTCGAAGGCTCGCTGCGGCTCGTCATCGCACGGCCCTGACTCAGGCGGCCCTCGTCCGGGCCGCAGGGGTGGCCGCGATCCATCGTTTCAGAGCGGCCACATAACCGGCGGCAGCGTCTTCGAGCGCTTCCGGCGAGAGCTTGTCTGCCTGGTAGAGGATGAAGGGCTCGCTCCAGGGCAGGCCGCAGCGATGGGCCGTGGCGCGCAAGGGGGCGAGCAGCTCGATCATCGGGAACATGTTTCGCCCGCCCACCCGATAGGCCTCGGGCACGTTGCCAGCCGTCGCGGCCAGCATCAACGGCGTTCCTTCCAACAGTCGCCCTTCCGCTTCATAGGCGAGGTAGAACATCCGGGTCAGCACGGCGTCCTGCCAGGACTTCAGCAGAGCCGGGGTCGAATACCACTGGATCGGGAACTGCAGCACGATGCGGTCGGCGGCAAGCAGCCGGGCCGCCTCGCGCTCGCCGTCGCGGAAGATGTCGATCCCGCCGGGATAGGCCGCCTGCATGTCGACGATCTCGATGCCGGGCAGCCTGCTGGCGGCCGCCGCCAGCGCGGCATTCGCCTTGGATTGCGACAGGTCGCGGTGGAAGAGGAGGATCAGCGTCTTGGTCATGGTCGTCTCCTTGGGGATGGAGCGACCCTGTGGCCAGCCAAGAAATTACTCCAATCGATTATCGATCTATACTGTTATTCGATTCATGAATTTACGATCGCTCGACCTCAACCTTCTGGTGGTCCTCGACGCGCTGCTCGACGAAGCGCATGTCAGCCGTGCGGCCGACAGGCTGGGATTGTCGCAGCCGGCGGCCTCGGCGGCGCTGCAACGCTGCCGCCACCTGTTTCGGGACGAGCTTCTCGAACGCGGACGGGGAACGATGTCGCTGACGCCGAAGGCGGAAGCGTTGCGCGCGCCACTGAAATCGCTGCTGGCGAGCGTCACCGAGCTCATCGATCCGCCTGCGGTGCCGCTCGCGGAGATCCGCCAGACGCTGCGCATCACCACGGCCGACTATCCGGCGCTGTTCATCATCGGGCCGCTGCAGCAGGAACTGCAGCATTCGGCGCCGGGGATCGATGTGGTGATCCAGCCCTGGCACGGCGCCGACACGGCCCGGGCCGCGCTGGTCGACGGCACCAGCGATCTCGCCATTTCGGTGTTCCCTCCGGCCGAGGACGATCTCCATCGCGAGGAGCTGCTGGTCGAACGCTACGCCGTCGCGATGCGGCGCGGGCATCCGGCGGCAAACGCCTTCGACCTGGAGCGCTGGCTCGCCTATCCGCACATCCTGGTTTCGGGTCGCGGCGACACGCGAACCCCGATCGATATCGAGCTGGCCAGCCGCGGCCTGTCGCGACGCGTCGGGTTCGTCGTGCCGAACTTCCAGATGGTCCCGACCTTGCTGCGCGGCTCGGACATGATCGCGCTGCTCCCGTCGCGTGTCCTGGCCGATTTCGATGGGCTCGTCTCGTTTCCGCCGCCGATCGACGTAGCCGGTTTCACCCTGCATCTCGCCTGGCACAGGCGGCGCATGAAGGACCTCGCGCTGCAGCATGTCGCCGCGACCCTGACCGGCCTGTTCCGATGATGAATGTTGGCGGCCAGCCTGCGAACGATCTAGGTGTTTAGTCCCGGCATTTGGTGGATTGGATCGAGGGTGAATCGTTCCGGCTCTGAAGTCCAGCGCTTGCAGATGAACTCGTAGGGCGTGAGGCCTTTGAGGGTCTTCAGGCGCCGGCCGAAATTGTAAGCTGAGACGAAGTCCTGGAGGTGACGATCGAGCTGGTCGTGGCTGTCGTAGTGATAGCGTTTGACGGTCGCGTCTTTGATCGTCCGGTTCATTCGCTCGACCTGCCCATTGGTCGCTCGACCTGCCCATTGGTCC